>NZ_JBXSQI010000003.1:0-136370 GCF_057063565.1 Gilliamella sp. X-57
GTTGTCCTTCAGAAAGCTCAAAACAAATAGGCAAACCACCACTATCAACCGCAAGATGAATTTTAGTTGAATGACCACCACAGCTCTGACCTATTTGCTCGGAATGCTCCGTTGCAGCGCCTGTACTATGTTGATGAGCCCTGATAATCGAGCCATCTAGGAACACCCATTCAAAATCCGCTAGTTGTGATAAATGTTTGAAAATATCAACTAATATTCCTTTTTTAGACCACAAATTAAATCGTCTATAGACGGTGCTCCATTCACCAAACTCTTCTGGCAAATCTCGCCAAGGAATACCGGTTCTCATTCGGAAAAGGATCCCTTCAAACGTCATCCGATGCTCGGATTTATTATAAACTCGGCCGGTATTTTTCATTATTTGTAGTAGCTTTTCCCACCGTTTATCTGTTAGCATTGTTCTTGGCATGATGAATCGAGTTAGGGTTGTTTTTTGCAGAATTATTATAACTCACATCATGCCGTCTAAAAAATAACCACTAAAGATCAACACGCCCTAATAAGTTTGTATGAATTGTTTAAAACAGTTTAGAATAATATAACAAGCAACTTTACACATTAAAAAGGCATAAAACAATCATGGTTGGTATTGTTTTATAATTGCCTGATATTCATATGATTGTCCATCTACCGATAATATCAAATCATTTTTAATGAAAGATTGATCAATATTTACAGAGTAACCGAGTAATTTGCTTAATAAAAACACAAGATTGGATGTGTTTATCATGTTTTCATCGTTACGATAGCTTTCAATTTCTTGGCAAGGATACTCATCATATGTTGAATATATCATTAAAGGAATTTCAAATTGGTTACTAAATTCTTTTGTTTTTCTTAATAGTCCATGCCCTAAATTAACAATTTCACCGTGATCCGGTGTATAAATTAAGATGAAATCATTCAATTTTTCTTTCAGTATTGTATAAATCTGTTTTACAACTCGATCTGTGTGGTGAATAGTAAGATCATAGTCATCTCCTTCTGGTAAAGCAGACACATCTAGTTCATCGTAACCAAGCTTATAAGGTTTATGGCTTCCAGCTAAATGAAGAACGATAAAATTTTTCTCATTATTTTGAAAATCTGTCTGAATCAGTTGTTGCGGAAGTTCTAGATCATCTTTCAGATTTTCGATAAAGGTATTACTTAGTTTTGCTATAATAGAGTATTTGCTACTGTGTGGACCGGATTCTCCATTTTTAGATATCCAGTAGGATTTATAATTTTGAAAATTAGCCATTTCAATTATATTTTTTTCATCTAATAACGGGTGTTCATTTTTTGGTTTTGCGAATGAAAATAACATTGGGACAGCATCTCTTGTAATTGAAGCTGGTGAGTGCACTTCATTTATTATACAACTATTTATTTGCGTGAAAATTTTTTGCATTTCAGGAGTTGTATTTTTTTTGTATCCATAAGTACTATGTCTACCACGGTATGCCGATTCACCTAAAATAAATATTATATTTTTATATTTTTCAAAGGTATCGGAATTATTTGTGTCAATTATCGAAGAATTGAATTTTTCATGCTGAATAACATTCGTATATTTTTCGGAGAATCCTAAATAATCAACTATTAATATGGCTGTATTCCCAATTACAACAGGATATTTCACTCGTATATACTTATTCAAAGAAAAAAACGGATCAACTTCAAATTCAACAATATGTCTTTTATCTGATAAATAATAGTATAAAGTGTTTTTAAATAAGAAAAAGCAACAAATAAACATTATTGACCAATATAATGTTTTGCTTCTAAAAGATATACTTATTTTATTATATATGAAATAAGTATAAATTATCGAAAAAAGAAAAGAAGGCAATATGATTGATAGAAATTCATTTTTTATCATTATATAGCTTTGATTTGTATCATTTTCTAAAGCAGTTTTCAAAAGAGAATCAGAAATATAACCATATTTTAAATTAAAAAAGAGCTCAATAGCTAAAATAAAATTGAAGAGTCCAAATATAAGTAATTTTATCCATTTTGTTTTAGGAAAAATTACCAGAAAAAGTAAATAAATTAATAATGTATAACTAATATTAGTTAAGTTATTTATATTTATTATATTGTATGCAATAAAAATAATTGCAAAGTATAAAGTAATAAAAACTTTTTGTTTACTTGAAACAAAAAGACTTAGATTTTTGTTTTTAAACATTAAACACAGCCTTTAATCATTATCTATAATCTAATTGCAAAATAATTTCTTTATTAAATAAGTTGAGTAAAATTTAAATCCTTTAATAATTGATCCTTTTTTAAAACATTGTGTAGCATAAACTCTAAAATCAACGGTTCTCATTTTATTTTTATATGATTTTAAAGAACTATTCGCCCATGGAGTAAAATGTTTGTAAAAACTATATAAATCTTGGGCGAGACCATTATGTTCTTCGTACCACATTTTTCTTGGTCCAGTAAAATGAACAAAGTAAGGTAAATTTTCTTTATTATAAAAAAACTCTTCTTTTTGTTGCTCTGTCATCCAAGTAAATAAATAGTTCCATTTAGAATCAATTATTTTTATATGATTTTGTAATGTAATATTTAGTGCATCTTGATCTGCATATTTTAACGAGCTATTTTTAAATAAAATTTCGTTAGTTTTTTCTTCAATATTAAACATTATCCAATTTGGTATATTAATATAAAGTACTCCAGCATTAAAATAGTCATTAGAACTTAATTTTAATCTTGACGAATTTACATTGGTTTCTTCTTTTATCGAGTCTAGGCCAACTGCACAAACAGAATTATCAATATCAATATCACTTATAGCTGATATATTTGAGAAACATAACACATCTGCGTCAAGGTATAGTATTTTTTCTACATTATCCGGTAACAATCTGGGAACCATTAATCGAATAAATGTTGAATTATTAATATGGTTAGTTGTAAATTTATGCCGATATCTATCAAGGTCAGTTTGCTTAATTTCGTAAGTAACAATTGAGTTAGAAGTCTGTTTTAATCTTTCTATATCGTTTTTTTTTGCATTATATAAGAAAACATGAAATTGTATTTTTTCATTTAAATTATTTAAAATAATTGATTGAATAGATACTGATACATGTTCAAGATAATTAGAATCGGTGCAATATGCTATGTGTATAATATTGTTTTTCATGCCGGATTTTGTTTGAAAAAATTTACATTATTTATGTCATTACTAAATTCAGATGTCAATATAAAATTGATTATCACTTCATGGTTTATTTTAACATATGTTACAATAATCTAATTATTTTAAACCAAAGCTGAAAGTTAGCATAATAAGATGAAAGAGAAACTTTTTATTAGTAAAACTACTCCGTTATTTAATAATACTATAGGGGCTTTAGATACCGTACATATAGCATTTTGTTTTGATGATAACTATGCAATGCCAGCAGGTATTGCAATGTCATCAGTTATATTGAATAATCTGGATAAAAATCTGGTTTTTCATTTGTTCGCTAATAATGTTTCAAATGAGAAAATATTAAGATTTAATCAATTAAATGAAGAAAATACTTCTATCATTTATTATGAAATTAGTGATGATTTCTCAATTAATCCGGATACTTTATTATTACATGTATCGGCTTCTACTTGTTTACGTTTCGTTGTTCCGCAAATTTTGAATAAAATAGCTTCTCGTATTTTATATTTAGATTGCGATATTCTGTGTACGAATAATCTTAATGAACTGATTAATACTGATTTAACAAATAAATTTTCAGCCATAGTGCCGGACGTTGGAAAAATGCAAAAAAAACAATGTGCAGCATGTGATATTCCATATGGAGAATACTTTAATGCTGGAATGATTTATATTAATACGGATATGTGGGTGCAAAATAACCTTACGGAAAAAGCTTTTGCGATGATTAACAGTGGTAACGTTTATAAATTTGCAGATCAAGATGTTCTAAATATCTTAATGCAGGGTAAAACAGTATTCTTACCTAAACGCTTTAATTATCTTACTGCGCTGACTGTGGATGGAAAAGAAGATAATCTTATCGGCGATGATGCCGTGATTATTCATTATGTCACCGGTAATAAGCCTTGGTATAAACTATATTTGACACCACTTTATCAACGTTATATCAAGTCTTCTCCATGGGTAAACGATAAATTATTGCTAGCTAATGAAAATGCCCCATCAACCACAAGAAGATATGCTAAATTACTTGCTAGTCAGCATAAATATTTTTCTGCATTGAAGTATTATTTACTTTATTTGAAACATAAAGCGTTCAGAAGACGTTAAGGAATAATGTCGTGATTAATGTTGAGAAATTTATTAACAAAAAAAATGAATTATTATCCTGTGTTTTTTTGAATAATAAACATGTATTACATATTCTTTTGTGTTTTGATGATAATTATGCTCTATCAGCTGGTGTAGACATTGTTTCAGTTATTGAAAATAATAAAAACAATCAGCTCTATTTTCATATTTTTACTCATAACATTTCGCAAGAGAATAGAAAAAAATTTGCGTCAATCAAGTTTGATAATGCTTCTATAACTGAATATGTTATTAATGATGAGTTTAAAATTGATCAAAAAAATACAAAACAATTCCCTATATCAGCATGTGTTCGGTTAATAGCTCCAATAATTTTAAAAGATATAGCTGAAAGATTGCTTTATATTGATAGTGATACACTTTGTTTTAAAAATCTAAATTTTATTAATGAAGTTAATTTAGATTCTGCTATTGTTGCAGCTGTTGCTGACGAGCCATATATGCAAGAGTCTCAGTGTACTAAATATAATATAACATATGGGACATATTTTAATTCTGGTGTTATGTTAATTAATATTCCACTTTGGTGTCAGGAGGATATTACTTCTAAAACACTAACACTATTGAATAGTGGTGAAAAATATCAATACCCAGATCAAGACGTATTAAATATTGCAATAGGTGAAAAAAGGATTTTATTAGCAACGAAATATAATAATTTATTGGCGTTATCAATAAATGGCAATGAAGATTCAATTGTCCCAGATAATACTGTATTGATTCATTATATTACTAAAAACAAACCTTGGCACCAGCCTTATCGTTCAACATTATTTGATTTTTATTTACAACAATCACCATGGAAAAATGATGAGCTACCTTTATATAGTTGTAGAAAAACTTCCTCAATCCGAGCTTATTCTCGATTAATGTTTAAACAAAAAAAATATTTGTTATCAATAAAGCATTATTTAATTTATTTAAAGGTAAAATTTACAAAGTGAAATGTATGAATTTTTATTGTTAACATATTGTAATTTTTAAGTGATTATTTTATTACTTATTAAGAGAAAATTTGTTGATTAAGCAATTATATTCATACACTTTATTTTTATTTAGTTCTTTGAACTGCCAGTATTTTTATATATCTTTTTTACTTAGTTATTGTTATAGTTCTAACAGTTTAAAAGTTATTAGTGATTCAATTCTGTTACGACAATAAGTCGTTATTCCAATTAGCGGCTTGTTGTTTTCATAACATTGTATAATTCCAAAGTTAGTTTTCAAGTTTGTTGGTATTTTAAACTTATTTTTTATTAGGTATTTTAAGTGATTGATGATTTTGCTGAGAATGGTTTGCTTGCTAAGGCTATTAATGGATTTGTGGCAAGAGAGCCACAACGAAACATGGCAAGTAAAGTCTCTGAATCAATAAAAAAACAGCGTTCTCTTGTGGTTGAGGCGGGAACAGGGACTGGCAAGACCTTTGCTTATTTAGTTCCTGCATTACGTAGCGATAAAAAAGTAATACTTTCAACTGGCTCTAAAAATTTACAAGAACAGTTATTCAGCAAAGACTTACCAATAATCAAAAAAGCATTAAATTACACAGGCAAAATAGCCTTGCTTAAAGGTCGAGCTAATTATCTTTGTTTAGAACGGCTATATCATCAATATGCAGCAGCAGGAGATCTTGATAAAGATTTACGTGTTGATTTAGTTCGTGTAAAAAATTGGTCAATTAAAACTAAAGATGGAGATATTAGCAAATGCACTACTGTCACAGAAGAAAACCTAATTTGGCCAATATTAACAAGCACAAATGATAATTGTTTAGGCAGTGATTGTGAACACTATAGTGATTGTTATGTTGTCAAAGCGCGTAAACGAGCCCTAAATGCAGATGTTGTTGTAGTTAACCATCACTTATTTTTAGCTGATGTTGTAGTAAAAGATACTGGTTTTGGCGAACTTATTCCTAAAGCAGATGTCATGATTTTTGACGAGGCTCATCAACTACCAGATCTTGCTTGTCACTATTTTGGTGAGCAGCTAACCAGTCGGCAACTTTTTGACCTAGCTAAAGAAATTAACCTAGTTTATCGTACCGAAGTCAAAGATATGTCCCAGCTACAGCAATGTGCGGATAAACTACAAAAATGTACGCAAGACTTACGAATTGTTATTAACCAACAACCACCAAAAGGTAACTTGCGTTTTTTATTTAACCAAGAAGCAGTTAAAAAAGAGATTTCTTATCTTGTCGATGCATTAGACTTTTGTCATGAAGTTTTGTTATTGACGGTTGGGCGTTCGACAACATTAGATAACTGTTTTGAACGAATTAATCAATATAATACGCTATTAAAACGCTTACAGGAGACAAATGTAACTGGTTTTAGTTATTGGTATGAAAGTAGCCATAACTATTTTGTTTTTGCGCTAACGCCCTTGTCTGTTGCCGATAAATTTACTGAACTATTAACACAGCGAAAAGGCAGTTGGATTTTTACGTCAGCAACGTTATCGGTTGATAATCAATTAGATTATTTTACTAAACGCTTAGGGCTAATAAATGCCGATTCACTAATATTAGAAAGCCCATTTGATTATATTAACCAGACGATTTTGTGTGTTCCACGTTATATTCCATCGCCAAATGAGCAAGGCAATGCTGAAAAATTAGCTAATATTTTATTGCCTGTTATTGAAGCTAATAATGGTCGTTGTTTCTTTTTGTGTACCTCATATGTAATGATGAATGCACTAGCTAAACAATTTCGAGAATTAACCAAATTGCCAGTATTAGTACAAGGTGAAACCAGTAAAGTTAAATTGCTTGAACAGTTTATTCATACGGGAAATGCGCTACTTATTGCTACGAGCAGTTTTTGGGAAGGGATTGATGTTAGAGGTGATACCTTATCATGTGTTATTATAGATAAATTACCGTTTACGTCTCCTGATGATCCGTTAATTAAAGCACGTATGGAAGATTGTCAAATGCAGGGCGGGGACGCATTTAATGATGTACAATTACCAGAAGCGGTGATCACCTTAAAACAAGGTGTAGGGAGACTAATTCGCCATCACAATGATCGAGGGGCGGTTATCATCTGTGATAATCGTTTAGTAATGCGACCTTATGGTGCAACATTTATTAATAGCTTACCACCCTCACCAAGAACACGGGATATAAATAAAGTTATAAACTTTTTAATAACTAAAAGCTAAATGATAATAGATAAAATATTTTGGAAAAAAAATGAGTACTATTTTAGCCATTGATACCTCAACAGAAGCTTGTTCGGTTGCTTTACTTTACCGTAACGAAATCACTCACGATTTTATTGTATCAGCTCGTGATCATACTAAACAAATATTACCGATGATTGATAGACTTCTTAAACAATCAGACTGTTCACTTACGCAAGTTGACGCAATCGCCTTTGGACAAGGTCCAGGTAGTTTTACCGGCGTTAGAATTGGTATCGGCGTGGCTCAAGGTTTAGCGTTAGGTATTGATAAACCCATGATAGGTGTATCAACGCTGATGACTTTGGCTCAAGGTGTTTATCGAACAACGCAAGCAACAAACGTTATTGCCGCAATTGATGCTAGAATGAGCGAAGTTTATTTAGGACAATATCATTATAAAAATAACCAATGGCAAACAGTTATTTCGGAATGTGTTATCTCACCCCAAAAAGTAATAGAAAAAGTGAAAAAGATGAGCAATGATAGCTATTGTGCCGGCACAGGTTGGCAAACTTATCCTGATATGATTAACGATATAAAACAAAGCGATATCTTGTTACCTCATGCACAAGATCTTGTTGTTCTTGCTAAGAATCAATGGCAAAAGAATGAGCTCGTGAATGTTGAAGATGTCGAGCCAACTTATTTACGTAACGAAGTGACTTGGAAAAAGTTGCCAGGACGATAAAATAAAAAAAGCCACTCAAAGGTGGCTTTTGGTTCAAAAAGTTGTGTATTATTTATTCTTTAAAAAGTCCTAAATGCGCTTTTGCATAAGCCTCAAAATCAGTACAGCCACCGATCGGTTTTTCATCAATAAAGATTTGTGGCACCGTTTCTACTGGTTTACCCACGCTTTTAGAAAGATCTTCTTTAGTAATGCCTTCTACATTAATATCGACATAGCGATAAGAAAAATCATCACGCTCTTGAGAAAGTTTTTCAGCTAATTCTTTCGCTCGAACACAATAAGGACAACCTTGACGTCCAAAAATTACTGTATACATTTTTGCCTCTAATCGTTTATCTTTAAATATAGCCTTACTATACTTAACTTTTAAAGAAAAAAAAACAGTAAAATATAGTTAATTAAATAGATTATACCTATTGATAGTGAGATTGGAAAGATGATCGATTATTATTCATAAAAATTTGAATTCACTTGCTCATTTTTTTGCAATTTAGATTTAATATTTAAAATATTTCTATTTATTAAAATTCATCATATATCATTTTTAAAAATTTTTAAAAAAAATAAATGAGCAAAGGCTCAGAACAACGGTTAATAAAGAGTTAAAACGATTATAGCAAATCAAAGAAGGATAATTAAATTGCTTTATTTGGTGAAACTTAATTATATACATGATTAATCGAAAACTTAGAATTATCCATTTTTTTATTTTATACTAAAACACATAGTTACCTGAAAGTTTTTGACAAGTGCTTATAATTCTGTTTAGCAAAAAACAAATCGAGTTTCCAATAGTTTTGGCTTAGGTTATGTCCGATATTCGATTATTCGTAAAGTGCAAATTAGCACTACGAGTGCCGTGATGCAGTGGGTAGCACTTCACGGGAGTGTGTCGATTCTTTTAGGAAAAAACTGAATAACTGAGCAAAGTATAGATGTTCTTAAAGAGGGCGTATAATGGATAATACGAATAATTGCATATAATGCGTCTAGCTAAAATATCATATAAAGCAATTAGAGTGTTGAAAGATTATCGCTTTTAAAATTATAGCACTCATTTAATTTTATTATGTTAATTGTTAGGTAGAAGTTATAATCTTCATTAATTAACTAGCTGGATATGAATATGCTGAAAAAATTGTTATTGACTGCTTTATTACTACCTATCACCGTATTTGCTGCTAAAAAAGAGTGTGGCGTTAAACCCAGTTATGATATTACGATTAGCAAAGAAAGTGTGCATATTTTTAATAAAAAAAATGATTTCACTATCATGCCAAATGGAATAGTGGTTTTAAATAAACAATCAGTAACACTTAATCCGCCATTACAAAAAAAACTAGTTCAATTTCAACAAGATTTACGCCAACAGTTACCGCAATTAGAACAACAATCGTTAAGTCTTTTATTAGATGTGAAAATGACTTTTGAACAGGCGATAAAAAATCAATTGGGCGACGATAATGAACTAAAAAGTGAATTAAACAAGTTATATAAACGTTTAGTCAAGTTGTTACATGCTTCGATTATTACAGAAAATGGCAATACACGATTTTCTTACCAAAATTTCAATAATCTAAAAAAAGATGGCGAAGATATCGGTCAGCGCATTTTTTATAATATTGTGGGAGGAAGTATTTTGCATTTCGAGTTCTTTAAAAATTTAGGCGCAATCAAGCAAATCTCTAAAAATGAGTGGAAAGCTCAAAAACCTAAATTAAAAGCTTTTGATGCTCATATTTGTTCTGTGATTACCGATATTGATGCGCAATACAAAGAAATATTAACTCAACTTAATCAATCTATTCATAAGTAAATAGACATTAATAAAAACTTTTGCGAAAATGATGCCTTTACTATGATAGCTAAACGGAAGCTTATGACTGCACATATCATTGATGGAAAAGCATTAGCACAACAAATACGAACTGACATTGCTAATAAAGTTAACACACGTATTGAAAAAGGTCTATCTGTTCCAGGGCTTGCAGTAATTCAAGTGGGTTCAGATCCCGCATCAAAAATCTATGTCAAAAATAAGCAAAAAGCTTGTGATGATGTTGGTTTTATTTCATTTGCGTATGACCTCCCAGCGTCGACTACTGATGAGTTGTTGGCATTAATTGATGAACTCAATCAACGATCAGATGTGCATGGTATTTTAGTACAACTTCCTTTACCTGATAATATTGATAAAACTAAGGTGCTTGAACGTATTGATCCGAGTAAAGATGTTGATGGTTTTCATCCTTACAATATTGGCCACTTATTACAACGTGATCCGATTTTACGACCATGTACACCATATGGTGTGGTTAAAATGCTTGAATCAACAGGTATTAATTTATCAGGATTAAATGCCACTGTGGTTGGTGCATCAAGCATTGTAGGTCGTCCTATGGCATTAGAATTATTGCTATTAGGTTGCACAACAACCATTACCCATAGTCGTACCGTTGATTTAGCCAAACATGTGAGTAATGCAGATATCGTTGTTGCAGGAGTTGGCATTCCTAATTATGTTAAGGGTGAGTGGATAAAACCAGGCGCAATTGTTATTGATGTTGGTATCAATCGTCTGCCAGATGGTAAATTAGCTGGCGATGTGGAGTTTGAGGCTGCCGTTAAACGGGCTGGTTGGATAACGCCTGTGCCAGGTGGAGTTGGTCCAATGACTGTTGCTATGTTGATGAGTAACACGCTTGAAGCCTGTGAAAAGTTTAGCAAATAAATAAAATTACTTTAAATTCATTGAGTTTGGAATTAATAGATTTACGTTAAATTAAAAAAGGAGTAGGGATTTTTTATGATTACATTTCACACTAATTTAGGTGATATTAAAATCAAAACTTTTGACGATAAGGCGCCAGAAACCGTTAAAAATTTTGTTGAATATTGCAAAGACGGTTTTTACAACAACACAATCTTCCATCGTGTTATTAATAATTTTATGATTCAAGGCGGTGGATTTGAACCTGGTATGAAGCAGAAAAAAACAAAATCGCCAATAAAAAATGAAGCAGATAACGGACTAAAAAATGATCGTGGTACTTTAGCGATGGCACGAACATCTGATCCACACTCTGCCACTGCACAATTTTTTATCAACGTAGTGGATAATGATTATCTTAACTTCCGCTCTGCTGATGTTAATGGCTATGGCTATTGTGTTTTTGCACAAGTCGTCGAAGGGCTAGACGTTGTTGATAAAATCAAAGTCGTTAAAACAGGGCGTAGCGGTATGCATTCAGATGTTCCTGTGGAAGATGTCATTATTACGAGTGTTACGGTTGAATAATCCTGTTCGTTATTTTATCGCTGATATTCATCTAGCCGATAATGAGCCTGATGGTTATATGGGTATAACCGCAGGCTTTCTGTCTTTTTTAAATACACTACCCGATAATTGCGAACTGTATATTTTAGGTGATTTATTTGACTATTGGGTTGGTGATGATGTCAAAACCAATATACAACAACAAATTGCACTGGCATTACAAGCCTTATCAAAACGTCATATCAAAAAATATTTTGTGCATGGTAATCGTGATTTTCTGTTAGGTAAAAGATATGCTCAGCAGTGTGATATGATTTTATTGCCAGAAATTAACTGCTTGCCCAATCAAGAAAAAAATATTGTTTTTTTACATGGCGATTTATTATGTATTGACGATCTTCAATATCAAAAATTTCGAAAAGTTATGCACAATAAGTGGTTACAAAAACTGTTTTTATTACTTCCGCGCTTTGTTCGGCTTAAAATTGCGGCTAAGTTGCGGCAAAAAAGTAGCCTGCATAATCAAATTAAATCTGAATCTATTATGGATGTCAATCAACAAGCGGTGGTTGAAAAGATGGTTGAATATAATGCGGATATTATGGTACACGGGCATACACACAAACCTGCAACACACCACTTTCAAATTGAAGGCACCCGAGCAACTCGTATCGTGCTGGGGGCATGGCATGATGGCGTGACATATATCAAACAAGAACAAAATAGTAATACTTTAGCTCTTTATAACCATTCTTTTAAATAATCACTTTGTAAAACATGCTCGACTTTACCAAACTCGCTCAGCTTGCCTTGTTCTAAAATTGCTACATTATTGGCTATCTTTTTAACTTCATTAATATTATGTGTTACATAAATAATCGGTATATTTAAATCATTGGCTAACTTATCAATATAAGTTAATAGCTCTTTTTTTCTGGGCATATCAAGGGCGGAAAGCGGTTCGTCCATCAGCAACAATAGAGGATTGGTTAATAGTGCTCGACCGATTGCTACCCGCTGTTTTTCGCCACCAGATAACATTGCTGGATAGCGATTTAATAATGAGTGGATATTAAGTACTTTCACGATTTCGTCAAATTTTGAAGAATTGAAGTTTTTAGCACCATAAGTTAGATTTTTAATCACATTATAATGAGGAAAGAGTAATGCATCTTGAAAAACCGTACCAATCTGACGTTTTTCAGGAGCGATAAAAAGGTTCTTATCACAATCAACCAGTGATGTGTTATTGAGTTTGATATAACCTTGGTCGGGTTTAATTAATCCATTAATAAGGTTGATTAGCGTTGATTTCCCCGATCCTGAAACGCCTAAAATAGCAGTAACGCCTTGGCAATCCATATCATGATTGAATTGGAAAGAAAATGAAGCCAATTGTTTGCTAACCTGTATTTTTAACATAGTGATTATCCTGCTAGCTTCTTCTTATGCCATCGATTTAATAATTCGGATAAAAAAAGGGCAATGAGTGACAACACAATCGAAATAATACAAAGTCGTAATGCACCTTGTTCACCATTAGGGATTTGCAGAAATGTGTACATTGCGAGTGGTAAGGTCCGAGTTTCACCTTGAATATTTGATACAAATGTAATTGTTGCACCGAATTCTCCTAAACAACGTGCAAAGCCGAGAACCATTCCCATTAAAATCCCAGGAAAAGCTAAAGGTAAAGTGATAGTCATAAATACTCGCCATTTATCGGCGCCAAGGGTACGAGCCACATTTTCAAGACGTATGTCAATTGAGTCAATGGCTAAACGAATCGAACGTACCATGAGTGGAAATGCCACTATCGCTGAAGCTAAAGCTGCACCTTGCCAATTAAAGCTAAAACTGACATGAAAATTGTTATTTAACCACCCACCAATAATGCCGTGCCGTCCCATGGTGATTAGTAATAAATAACCTAAAACAACTGGTGGCAAAACAAGTGGAAGATGCACAATGCTATCAAATAGCGATTTACCCCAAAATTGACAGCGAGCTAATATCCAAGCTGTTAAAATACCTATTGGTAAACTAAAACCAATTGCTGCAAAGGCTATTTTTAAACTAAGTAGCAAGGTTTGCCATTCAAATTCGCTTAATAACATAGTTGTATCTTTTTATACCACCTGCGGTAAATTACTTTGTTATGAACCCATATTTTTCAAAAATGACTTTAGCGTGCGGTGAATTTAAATATTGATAAAAATCGTTCGCTTTTAAGTTTAATAACGTGATTGGGTATTCAATAGATTTGAATGTATTTGCAGGGAACGTTCCAACAATTTTCACTTTATCACTTACTTTGGCATCGGTGCTGTAAACAATGCCAAGAGCGGCTTCGTTACGCTCAACTAACATCAGAGCGTCTCGCACATTGCTAGCTGGGGCAAATTGTGGTGATAATTTGTCAAATACTCCTAAATGAGTGAGTGATTCTTTTGCATAAAGGCCCGCAGGAACGTGATCTGGATCACCAATGGCAATTCTTTCGTTTTTAGGTAAAATCGCTTGCCAATTGGTATTGTTATTAATTAAGACGTTATCTAATGGTGAACTTTTTGGGGCAATAAGAACTAATGCATTTTTTAATAGGTCTTGTTTATTCTTCGCAATATTATGCTCAATAAGGTAAGCCATCCACTTTTGATCGGCTGACATAAATATATCGGCAGGGGCTCCTTGTTCAATTTGTTTCGCTAATACTGATGACGAAGCAAACGAAAATACAATATCCACATCTTGATGTTGAGCTTTATAAAGCGTCGCAATATCTTGCATCGCATTAGTTAATGACGAGGCGGCAAATACAGTCAATTTTTCAGCTGCCATTGCTGAAAAAGACATCGCTATCATTGCCAAAGCACTAATAATTTCAATCAATTTCTTCATTTTTTCCTCACAATAAAAATAAGTTAATTTTGATGATTCATGTTGTTGTAGATATTTGGCTGTGATGGAATATCTCGAGTGATTAAGTAAATTACCTAACAATCGCTATATAAAAAAATATATATCGATATTAGCAAAATTTATTTATAAAGTACAACTAAACTGATGCCAGACCCAGACAGCAATCGATAAGATTTGTAGCATATTTTGCTGGAATACTAAAAAGAGTTTACAATAATCACTCATATCTCCTCCAACTTGGTTGGTTGTGCATGGTGTTAAATTATGTTCTCTCCTGAAATTTTATTAACGTTGAATATTCAGCAACGGTTATTTACTGATCCACGGCGCATTATGCTGTTAAAAGCAATTGAACAAACCGGCTCATTAAGTCAGGCTGCCAAGCAAATTGGCGTTAGCTATAAAACAGCGTGGGACGCTATCAATGAAATTAACAAATTAGCACCTAAACCTTTTTTAATTACTGCAATTGGCGGTAAAAATGGTGGTGGCACTAAGCTGAGTGCTTATGCTGTTAGGTTCATTCAACTTTATGATCTATTAACTCAGCTGCAACAAACTGCATTTAATATATTGAGTGATGATAAGGTTCCATTGGATGATATTTTAAAAGCTACTGCAAGATTATCATTGCAAACAAGTGCACGAAATCAGTTATATGGCACAGTTAAGCAGATTCAAACAAGCGATGTTGCTGGTTTTATTACTGTACTACTCTGTGATAATCAAACTGAGTTATCAGTTTACATTACGCAGTCGAGTATTGAGCGGTTAAAGTTGAGTATTGATAAAACTGTCTTGTTACTTATTAAAGCTCCGATGATTGAATGGGCAAATACAAAAGAGATAGAGAATGAGAACCGCTTATTGGTTACCGTAGAAAAGATCACAACAGATGGTAAATGGAGTGAAATTGCTTTTTTATTATCTTCTGGCGTCGTGCTTTATGCTAGTAAATTAGCTGATGAAGTTAAACAATCAGCCCTAACCATAGGTAAACAAACTACGTTATTTATTCATCCACAACATATTATTGTTGCAACATTAGTTTAGCAATATGAGGTTATCATGCTACAAATAGAACACGCACAATTTAAAATTAGTGATTACCAAGTTTTTATTATTGAATCGCTATTAATTAAGCAAGGGGGGCATGTCGCTTTTGTGGGACGTAATGGTAGTGGTAAATCCATACTAGCTAAAGCACTAGCCGGAGAACAAAAATTATTAACTGGAAAAGTTATCAATCAATTTAAATCTATAATCCGTATCTCGTTTGAACAACTTCAAAAGCTGATTGATGATGAATTTAAGCGTAATAATACTGATATGCTAAGTGAAGGTGAAAATGATATAGGCTTAACTACTGAACAAATCATTCAAGAAAATAATTTTAATCAACAACTTTGTCAGCAATTAGCAACACAATTTGGAATTAATCACCTATTAACCAGACGTTTTAAATATCTTTCAACAGGCGAAACACGCAAAACCTTAATTTGCCGAGCCTTGATGCAGCAACCTGATTTTTTGATATTAGATGAGCCATTTGATGGTTTAGATGTGGTATCACGTGCAAATTTAGCTAAAATTCTTACTGATCTTGCAAAACAAAACATTACTATTGTTCTTGTTCTAAATCGGTTTAATGAAATTCCTGATTTTATCGAAAATATTGGTCTACTAGCTGATTGTCAACTCTTGAAAATTGATACGAAGAGCACAATATTAAACGATGCAACAGTTAAGCAATTAGCAGATTTGGAAAATATACCCAATATGCCATTACCAGAAGCTGATGAATCACCAACACGATTAGCAGATCAATTAGATCGAGTCATATTAAATAATGGCTATGTCCGTTATGACGATAAAACAATTATTAATGGATTAACTTGGCAAGTCAAAGCCAAACAAAATTGGCACATTGTTGGGCCTAATGGTGCAGGTAAATCGACGCTATTAAGTCTAATCACTGGCGATCACCCACAAGGGTATAGCAATGATCTTACTTTATTTGGTCGAAAACGCGGTTCGGGCGAAACCATATGGGATATTAAACGCCATATTGGTTATGTCAGCAGTAGCTTACATTTGGATTACCGCGTTAGTTCTAGTGTTAAAACAGTGCTATTGTCTGGCTATTTTGATTCGATTGGTATCTATCAAACTACCAGTGATAGACAAGCTAAATTGGCTGACGAATGGTTACAGTTGTTAGGTTTACAGACGCAGGCGGATAACCCTTTTCAATCGCTCTCTTGGGGACAACAACGATTAGTTTTGATAGCTAGAGCTTTAGTCAAACATCCGACACTGCTTATTTTAGATGAACCATTGCAAGGGTTAGACCATCTTAATCGAGAATTAGTCAAACGTTGGATAGATCGTTTAATTAGTGAAGGACATACGCAGTTACTCTTTGTGTCTCATCACGCAGAAGATGCGCCTAAATGCATCACTCATCGATTAACTTTTGTTCGTGACTTTGATGATAGCTATCAATATCGCTTTGAACAGTTAAGCGAAACAATTAGTTAAACCTATTAAAAACAGGTTTAAAAATAGGGAAAATCATAAAAATAAAATGGATTTTTTTATGAAAATTTATCTTGATATTTGAAAAAAGTTTATAAAGGTTACACTTATGAAGTTATCCCCGTTACCTGTGGATAACTCTGTTAGTAGTTTATTGAAAAAAGCGCTAACCTCAGTCACTATCAGGATTTTTCTTGATTTGATTGCAACTTAATCATAAAAATATTTTTTGTTTAATATCAATCATTTATTATAAATCAAGGTATAAATTTATTGATTTTTTTATACATAAGAAAGGGAACTGAACGAAAAATAGAAGATTTTTAAAGGTCAAGTCCTTTTGGGGATAATTTTTATTAATAGGTAAAATATTAGGTTGTGATGTAATGAAAAAATTTAAATTATGTTCCGAATTTAAGCCTGCTGGTGATCAACCTGAAGCAATAAAAAAAATTAATCAAAATATTGAAGATGGAATTGCTCATCAAACATTATTGGGCGTAACGGGATCAGGTAAAACGTTTACTATGGCAAACGTTATTGCTACGCATAACCGCCCAACAATCATTTTAGCGCCCAATAAAACACTGGCAGCTCAGTTATATGGCGAAATGAAGGCCTTTTTCCCTGAAAATGCGGTTGAGTATTTCGTATCTTATTACGATTACTATCAACCTGAATCTTATGTACCTTCAACCGATACATTTATTGAAAAAGATGCTTCAATCAATGAGCATATAGAGCAGATGCGTCTTTCTGCCACTAAATCATTACTAGAACGACGTGATGTGGTGATTGTTGCTTCGGTATCGGCAATTTATGGTTTAGGTGCGCCAGAAACCTATATGTCAATGATATTGCACCTAACAAAAGGCACGATAACTGATCAGCGTTCAATCTTAACTCGCTTGGCCGAATTGCAATACACGCGTAATGAAATCAACTTTAGTCGTGGTACGTTTCGTGTTCGAGGGGATGTGATAGACATCTTTCCTGCTGATTCAGATGAACTTGCAGTGCGCGTAGAGTTATTTGATGACGAGGTCGATCGTATTGTTATGTTCGATCCTCTTACAGGTAATAGTATCAATGAAGTATCACGGATTACTATCTATCCAAAAACACACTATGTAACGCCAAGAAACATTATGGAAAATGCCATTGCGCAAATTAAACAAGAGCTTAAAGATCGTCAAAAAGTATTGTTAGATAACAATCGCCTACTGGAAGAACAACGTTTAACTCAGCGAACACTATTTGATATTGAAATGATGACCGAACTGGGTTATTGCTCTGGCATCGAAAATTACTCGCGCTTTTTAGCTCAACGTAATCCGGGCGATCCGCCAGCAACGTTATTTGATTACTTGCCTCCAGACGGATTATTATTTATTGATGAATCGCATGTTGCGATTCCACAAATAGGCGCAATGTATAATGGCGATCGTTCGCGAAAACTTAATCTGGTTGAATACGGCTTTCGTTTACCATCTGCACTAGATAACAGGCCTTTAAAGTTTGCAGAGTTTGAAAATATTATGCCACAAACTATTTATGTATCAGCAACACCCGCCAAATACGAAATTGAAAAGTCAGGTGGTGAAATTATCGAACAAGTGGTTAGACCTACAGGACTACTAGATCCCATTATTGAAATTCGACCGGTTGCAACACAAGTTGATGACCTGTTATCTGAAATCAAAATTCGTATTAACAATGACGAGCGTGTTTTGGTGACTACACTTACTAAACGGATGGCAGAAAATTTAACTGATTATTTGTCAGAACATGATGTCAATGTCAAATATTTGCATTCAGATATTAACACGGTTGAACGAATGGAAATTATTCGAGACCTACGTTTAGGAAAAGTGGATGTGCTAGTGGGAATTAACTTATTACGAGAAGGTCTAGATATACCTGAAGTTTCTTTAATAGCAATATTAGATGCTGACCGTGAAGGTTTTTTGCGTTCTGAAAGCTCACTTATCCAAACTGTAGGACGTGCAGCTCGAAACGTGAATGGTAAAGCGATATTATATGCTGATAGAATTACTCCTGCTATGAAAAAAACAATTGACGAAACAGCTCGCCGTCGTCAAAAACAAGAAAACTTTAATACAGCACATGGCATCACACCAAAATCAGTACGTAAAGAAATTAAAGATATATTAGAGGCCGGTTTAAGTACCAAGAAATCGACAGCCAAAGTACAAGCGTTTGAACCAGGTAAACCGTATCAGTATGTATCTGTTAAAGATGTACAGGAAAAAGTGAAAGAGCTTGAAGCAATGATGTATGAAGCGGCTCAAAATCTTGAATTTGAAAAAGCGGGTGTACTACGTGATGAAATAAAAAAATTACGTGCGGATTTTATTAAAGTGTCTTAATGACGCATCTAACAAGGAAAATATAATGACAATAACACGAATTGATCCCGATGATCGCTGGTCTGAAGCTGTGATTCATAATAACGTGATCTATTACACAAGTGTTCCTACTGAACTTGAAAATGACGCTTATATACA
Organism: Gilliamella sp. X-57; assembly: GCF_057063565.1. Classification (NCBI taxonomy): domain Bacteria; kingdom Pseudomonadati; phylum Pseudomonadota; class Gammaproteobacteria; order Orbales; family Orbaceae; genus Gilliamella; species Gilliamella sp. X-57. The sequence goes on from NZ_JBXSQI010000003.1 coordinate 19,494, forward strand.
AACCCAAAGTGCGTTGGCTGAAATTGATAAACTATTAGCACGGGCCAATAGTGATAAATCACTTATATTGGATGCGACATTATTTTTGGTCAATAAAAGTGACTTTGCTGCAATGAATAAAGCGTGGGATGAATGGGTAGCTAAAGGGAGTGCGCCAGTTCGTTGCACAGTGCAAGCTGAATTGATGAAAAAGGAATATCTGATCGAAATTAAAATTGTGGCTGCTGTAAAAGCTTAACATTTCCTTTATCGCCGATACTATTCGGCGGTATCACTTTGATTATTCAAATTATACTATCTTCCCTCAGTGTGTTTATTGTCAATAGATAAAATCCTTACTATCCCAATCCCCTAAATTTTAGTGTATACTTTACATACATCCTATTTTAATTATTCAAACATTCGTTATGCACACTCAACCTAAAATTGCCATTGTCATGGGTTCTAAAAGTGATTGGGACACCATGCAACACGCTGCAGATGTTCTAGATGCATTGACTATTTCCTACCATGTTGAAATTGTTTCAGCACACCGTACACCCGATAAATTATTTCGCTTTGCTGAAGATGCAAAGCAAAAAGGTTTTGAGGTGATTATAGCTGGTGCCGGTGGTGCGGCTCATTTGCCGGGCATGTTAGCTGCTAAAACATTAGTTCCCGTATTAGGCGTTCCCGTACAAAGTGCTGCACTAAATGGCATAGATAGCCTCTATTCTATCGTGCAAATGCCGAAAGGGATTCCGGTTGGTTGTTTAGCAATCGGTAAGTCTGGTGCAGCTAACGCGGCATTACTTGCTGCGCAGATTCTTGCTTTACATGATAAAGATATTTATCAACGCTTATCTACATGGCGATTAACTCAAACTGATGAGGTATTAAATCAGCCTGATCCAAGAGTGAATGCATAATATGAAACTTAAATCCGTTTGTGTACTTGGTAACGGACAATTAGGACGAATGCTTAAGCAAGCTGGCGAACCATTAGGTATAAAAGTCTACCCAGTTGGACTCGATGTTCATCCGCAAGACATTCCATATCAACAGTCGGTAATAACAGCTGAAATTGAACGATGGTCAGATACCCCCTTTACGCAAATTTTAGCCAAGCATCCCCATTTTATTAATCGAGATATTTTTCCGCTTATTGCTGACCGGTTAACGCAAAAGCAGCTGCTGGATGAACTTGGCTTACCTACAGCTAAATGGCTTGCGCTTAATCAACCCCAAGATTGGCCAAAGTTATTTGGTGAACTTGGTGATCTATTAATTGTTAAACGTCGAACGGGTGGTTATGACGGGCGAGGACAATGGCGTATAGCCATTAATCGCCCAACCACCGTACCAGATGATATTTATCAAAACGCCATTGTTGAACAGGCCATTCCATTTGAAAAAGAGATGTCATTAGTGGGTGCGCGTAATGCAAAAGGTGAAACGGTATTTTATCCACTTACCAATAACTTCCACCAAGATGGTATATTAAAAATAAGTGTTGTACGACCGAACGAATCTCCTTCATTACAAATAAAAGCTGAACAAATGCTATCTGCCATTATGCATAAATTGAATTATATTGGCGTAATGGCAATGGAGTGCTTTATTGTTGGTGACGAGTTACTGATCAACGAGCTTGCACCTCGAGTACATAATAGCGGTCATTGGACGCAAAATGGTGCTTCGATAAGCCAATTTGAACTACATCTTCGCGCAATATTGGAACTGCCACTACCTAAGCCTGATGTATTTACTACCTCAGTTATGGTTAATTTAATTGGTACAGATTTAAATCTCAATTGGTTAGCCATTGATTTGGTGCACTTACATTGGTATGAAAAAGAAGTCCGTATAGGACGTAAAGTGGGGCATTTAAATCTAACACATAACCAATCTAACAGATTATTGAACGCATTAGATGAACTATTACCGTTATTGCCTAATGATTATCAAAAAAGCATTGCATGGGCAAAACAAGAATTACAGTAATTTAGTTAGTTAAACCAATTAAGGCGATTAAATGAAGGGTGTAGCATGATTGATTTCGGCAAAAAAATAAATTATCAGCGTTACGCTAGTAAACAGCGTGAACCACTGTCTGATGAGTACTCCATAGTACGTTGTTTTGAAAGTGATCGTGGGCGAATCATAAACTCAGCCGCCATTCGTCGCCTACAACAAAAAACGCAAGTCTTTCCATTAGAACGTAATTCTGTGGTCAGAACGAGACTAACTCATTCTATGGAAGTACAACAAGTGGGCCGTTACATTGTCAAAGAAATTATCAACCGCCTAGGTAAAGCTGGAAAATTAAAAAAATATGGGCTTGATAATTGTATAATGGCGATTGAAAGCTTAGTTGAAATGGCTTGTTTAATGCACGATATTGGTAATCCTCCATTTGGCCATTTTGGTGAGTCCGCTATCAATAAATGGTTTACACAGCGCTTAGGTCTTGACAAATCTACAATTTATCCAGTGCTTGAAATCAATAACAGCGATGATGACAAAATAAAAGAAATTAAAACCAAAATTCGCCAAGATCTATCAAATTTTGAAGGTAACGCGCAAGCAATTCGTTTAGTCCATACTATCTTACGTCTCAATTTAACTTATTCACAAATTGCTTCGATTCTTAAATATTCTAAACCAGCTTATTGGTCTAAGCAGCCTCCTATTGAATTTTCATATTTAATGAAAAAACCAGGCTATTATTTATCAGAAGAACCATTTATTGAGGAACTTTCTAAACAGCTTGATATCAAACTATTTCATCGTTATCCATTAACTTACATTATGGAGGCTGCCGATGATATCTCATACTGTATTGCCGATCTTGAAGATGCTGTTGAAAAGAGAATCCTAACGGTAAAACAGCTTTATATTCACTTAGCTGAAGCATGGGGGCCAATTAAAAATGGTGATTTGTTTGACACAGTGGTTAAACGCCCTTATGAAAACCTAAAGCAGAGTGGGTATGATGCAATTGGCATCGATCAATTTTTTATGTATTTACGCGTCAACTCCATTGGCAAACTGGTACCGCATGCAGCCGAACGATTTATTGAAAATATTGAAGCAATTTATCACGGTGCTTTTAATCATGCTCTACTTGAAGACTACGGTGCAGAATATAAATTACTTAATATTTTTAAAACAGTTGGCTTTAAACATGTGTTTAATCATGAATCGGTCGAAAATATAGAACTGCAAGGATACCGAATTATTAGCGGATTGCTTGATATTTATAGTCCACTGCTTGATATGCCTACCGATGATTTTTTAAAATTAGTTGAAGACAAATATCACAAGGATTATCTTATTGAAACGCGCTTATATCATAAATTATCTTCAAAACATTGTGTCGCTTATGCACAAGCAATTAACAAACTGCATCCAAATAAAACAGGTTTTGCTTGCATGGAATTTTATTACCGGTGTCGCTTATTACAAGATTATATAAGCGGTATGACAGATCACTTTGCTTATGACGAATATCGCAAGCTAATGGTGACATTCTAACTCGTAGAAATTGATTATAATGGATGAGCACCACGAATATGCATTGGCACCATATTAGTGCATAGCAAGATAACAATATATTAAAGCAACTCTTGATTATTTATAACTTTTTTAGTATGTCAAACTAAACTACATAGCCTACATTTTTATAACGTCTATCTTTTATTATCTTATATAAATTCAGCTTAAATAACCCTATTTGGTTCAAGTAACCATTTGTTGGCATGCTCTTTGCATCATTTATTTTGTAATCTCATATTTATTAGGAGCGATTGATGAAACTAGTCACAGTAGTTATAAAACCGTTCAAATTAGAAGAAGTTCGGGAAGCCTTATCTGATATAGGTATCACTGGATTAACCGTTACCGAAGTCAAAGGTTTTGGACGACAAAAAGGCCATGCAGAGCTATATCGTGGTGCCGAATATAATGTCAATTTTCTACCTAAAGTTAAAATTGACTTAGCTATTAGCGATGAGCAGCTTGACGAAGTCATTAGTACCATTGCTAAAGCAGCACATACGGGCAAAATTGGCGATGGCAAAATTTTTGTCACCTCACTTGATCATGTGGTACGTATACGTACAGGCGAAACCGACGACTCGGCGCTGTAATTTATTGTTAAGGATATCATTATGTTGAAAAAATTTATTCTTTCTTTAGCTATTTTATTTTCAAGTACTGCCTTTGCTGATGAAGCCGGCATAGTTGATAAAGCCGATAATGGATTTATGATGATCTGTACTGCTTTAGTACTTTTTATGTCTGTGCCCGGTATTGCTCTGTTTTATGGCGGTTTATTACGTTCCAAAAACGTGTTATCGATGTTATCTCAAGTCCTTGTAACCTTTTCACTGATTGCCGTATTATGGATTACTTATGGTTATTCACTCTCTTTTGGTGAAGGAAATTGGTTTTATGGAAACTTTAACCACTTTCTATTAACGGGCATTGGCATTACGGATGTGTCAGGTTCGATTTATGAACTCATTTGGGTGGCATTTCAAGGATCATTTGCTTGTATTACCTGTTGTTTAATTCCTGGTGCCTTTGCTGAACGGATGCGTTTTTCAGCCGTATTAATCTTTATGGTGTTATGGTTTACATTTTCGTACATTCCCATGGCACATATGGTATGGGGGGGCGGAATTTTGGGCGATGAAGGCGCGCTTGATTTTGCTGGTGGTACTGTTGTGCATATTAATGCAGCAATTGCCGGAGTTGTCGGCGCTTATTTAATTAAAAATCGTCTTGGCTATAACCGTGAACCACTAAAACCATTTAACTTACCTTATGTCTATCTCGGCGCAGCAATTCTTTATATTGGTTGGTTCGGCTTTAACGCAGGATCATCAACGCATGCTGATGAGATCGCAGGTTTAGCCTTTATTAACACAGTTGCTGCAACAGCAGCTGCGGTTTTAGCATGGACATTAGCTGAATGGTCTTTACGAGGCAAACCATCATGCCTCGGTTCAGCATCAGGTGTGATAGCGGGGTTAGTTGGCGTAACGCCTGCTGCGGGCCTTGTTGGCGTAGGTGGTGCTATGCTAATTGGGCTTATTTGCGGTTTTGCTGGTGTCTGGGGTGTATCAACACTCAAAAGAATTTTAAAAGTTGATGATACCTGTGATGTATTTGGCGTACATGGCGTATGTGGTATAGTAGGCTGTGTATTAACTGGTATATTTGCATCAAAATCATTAGGTGGTATTGGTTATGCCGAAGGCATTACTATGATAAGCCAAGTCGGAATTCAATTAATGAGCATTATGACGTGTGTAATTTGGACAGCGGTTATTTCTTTTGTTGCTTATAAAATTGCAGATCTTTGTGTTGGCTTGCGTGTTTCAGAGGAGCATGAGCGAGAAGGCTTAGATATTAACAGCCACGGCGAAAGTGCATTTAATAGTTAATCACTAAGTAAAATTGTTATTAATTAATTTTTACACATAAAAATGGTTAAAATGAAAAATAATTTACAGGGAAGATCCCTGTAAATTATGGCTTTTATTAATTATTGTTAAGTAAATATTTTTAATCATCCCAAAGCATAATGGCATTATCTTCAGTTAAGACTAAAGGCGGTGCAAAAAGGTACTCTTTTACTTTGGTCGGTAAAACCTGCATATCATTAAAATTAAACTGCAATTCTGGATAAACATTAGCGATTGCTTTTATCCGAGTATTTAGTAATTCCTTTACTTTATCAGACTCTTTGGCAATGGCGATTTCATCTTTCAACATGCCAATTTGTTTTTTATGGTGTTCTGACTCAAATACCTCATGAAAGATAAAAGAAAATCCACTTTTATTATTGCCTTTGTGCATATCATGGTACTCTCTGTATTCAGAATGATGTAATTTAAGTTCCTTAACACGCAAGGCAATAATCTCATCAATATGATCGGTATAATAATTTAATGTAGGATCTAAATAAGCTAGCGTCCTGTGCTCGGGTATTGCTGCATTACTATGTACTAAGGTAAATAAAGGCTTTTTATATGTTTTCATTCTTTAACTTCCTTTTTAATTAAGATAAAAAGATAACAAGGCCTCCAATGAAGAAAAGCGAATATTACTTTTTTATGTAAAATGTTTCAGGTTAATATAATGCTTAAATATAAAAATAAAAAAATTCAAAAATTTAATAAATTTTCCATTAGATATTCAAATTAATGAATTTAAATTTCAAAGCATAACAGCTTAAAAAATAAAACACTATTGGGAATAACTACTATACGAAAAATAGTTAGATTGTAATAATAAATAGTCTTATTTACTTATAAACCTTATCTAAAGGCTAATTACGGGATGTTATCAATACTGTAAAACGCTTAATTTAATATTAGAGAAAATAACTTAATAGCAAACGACCGACTATTTTAGATAAAAAAACTAATACCATTTCACAGTAGTCATGCTTATATAAGACACATTTAATTTTGGAAAGTTCAATAATATTGCTAGATTCAATCTTCTTGTTAAAGATTTTTCTTAAAATCTCACGATAATTAAACAGAAAAGAAAGTAAATCTACCATAATCATTTTTTATATATTTGACTATTAAAGCTATTAAAATAGCGTAGATCATAGAATCATTTGTCTTTTGAGTTAACATCAGCAATGTAGATCATACTTATTGGATGATCTTAAATGGTGATGATAGATTAGATTTTCAATACCTTTAGGTATTATCACTTCATTCTATCACTTTTTGCTAAATAATAAATATTGGTATTATTAGAGATTTCTGCTCAGTATTTGGCTAATGATTAATAATAAAATTAAGGCGAGCTAGGTTAATTCAACGATATGACATAGATTAAGAATGTTAAAGTTAAAGTAGATTGAACAACAAATTTTTTGTAAATCTAAGCGTGATTGGCTTAATTGAATTGCAATGAGTATTCATTAATTTTGAATGGAAACATCAAAACTCAATCAAAGTAAAAAGGTAGGAAAATTCTTCTCCTACCCAATAATCTAAAATTAATCAGATTTTTTAATATGCTTTAAGTTAGATAATGCAATTGCTAGTAGGATAATCCCCACCCCAATCCATTGGATAAAATAGACTGATTCATGTAAATAAAAAAATGAACAAGACACCGCAACAGGTAATTCAGCGGCTGAAAGAATTGCACTTAATGAAATACCAATTTTAGGGATACCAATCGAAAATAGAAAGGGTGGTAGCACCGTTCCAAGTAATGCTAATAAAAATCCTAATTGATACAGTTTATCGCTAATATCAAGTTTAAAGAAAAACAACGGCGGAAAAATCAAAAATGTAACAAAACATGCACCAGTAATCATTAGAGCACTTTTTTCAAGTTTAGGTAACTCATTGCCGATATTGCTGCTAGTGCTAATAAAAAGCGAATACATTAGCGCAGCTAAAAAACCAAAAAAACAGCCTGTTAAATTTAAAGTAATATCTTGGTTAAACATGCCAGCAGCCAAGCTACTACCCAATATAATTACAATTACTGTTGCAAGTTGAATAATCGTAGGTTTATTTTTAAAAATAACAAAATCGATAATGATGCTAATCCACAAGTATTGCATTAATAAAATAATTGCAATTGATGCAGGTACTAACTGAACACACTGATAATAACAAATACCCACTAATCCAGGAAAGAGTCCAACGGCACAAACCTTCCATTTTTTTGTTGATTCAGGATTTTGAGTTGTCGATGCCGCTAATGGTGTGTTAGTTGATGCAGATACTTTGGGTTTATGTACAGCTTTAACAATAAAATGAATACTCCACAACATTAGCATACCTAAAAAACACTGGATACCCGTGACTTCCCCTAATGTATAGCCCGCTTTATAAGCTGTTTTTACAATTGAAGATAGTACACCAAAGCTGCATGCGCCTAAAAAAACCAGAAAACCACCTAAAAAATTATCTTTCATATTAAAATCTCATCACACTAAAAAATAACATTGTCGAAAATTATCGACACAAAAATACAACAAAAGTCTTCAAGGGCGGTTGATTTCAAACAACCCCCCCTAAGATTTTTTAATAAGTTAAATTAAATAATTAAGCGATAAATAATCTTTTAAAATCGATTAATTTAAATGGATTTGCCATTATCCAGCAGAATTGCTTTTAGTATGGTCATAATTAAATGAATAATAAAAAACAATGCCTAATACAAGAGCATATGAAGCAAAAATTAACCAAATTGTTTGCCAATCTTTGTTGCCATCGTGTGTAAATATGTCAACAACAATACCACTTAAAATTGAACCAAAATAAGCACCAATACCATTAACCATCGTCATAAATAACCCTTGAGCGCTGGCTCGAATATCAGAATTGACCTCTTTTTCAATAAAAATAGAGCCTGAAATATTAAAGAAGTCAAATGCGCACCCATAGACAATCATTGAAAGCATTAATAGCACAAATCCAAAAGGTGTTGGATCGCCAAATGCAAATAAACCAAATCTAAGTGTCCAAGCAATTAAGCTTATCATTATGACTTTTTTTATACCAAATTTTTTGAGAAAAAATGGGATAGTTAAGATAAAAGCGACTTCAGCCATTTGCGAAACAGATAATAAGATAGCAGGGTATTGCACAATCAAACTATCTTTAAATTCTGGAATTTTAGCAAAATCATGCAAGAAAGCGCCACCGAAAGTATTGGTAATTTGTAATATAGCGCCAAGTAACATAGCAAAAAGAAAAAATACTGCCATGACAGGTTTTTTGAATAACACAAAAGCATCTAATCCTAAATAAGAAATCCAAGATTGTTTTTGGTTTTTAGATACAGCAATATTAGGTAATGTTGCACTATAAATTACAAGTAAAACCGAGGCAGAGCAAGCAATATAGAGCTGAGCATTGCTCAACTCGAATTTGCATAAGCTAATAGTCCACATTGCGACGATAAAGCCAACTGTGCCAAATACTCGTATTTTAGGAAAGACAGAAACAGTATCTAAGTTTGCTTTATCTAAGCAGTGATAACTGATTGAGTTAGATAAGGCAATAGTTGGCATAAATGCTAATGCATTGGCTAACATCACCCAAAATAAAATGGCTGAATCATTCACCGATGCGGCGTAAAAAAGCGCAATAGCACAAACAGAATGGCAAAATAGATAAAGATATTTAGCTTGCAAAAACTTATCGGCAATGATGCCAATAATAAATGGTGTAATTAATGCAGCTAAACCTTTAGTACTAAAAATCATCGATACTTCAATACCTGAAAAGTGTAAGGTATTAAATAGATAAGCACCAAAAGTGGTTAGCCAACTTCCCCAAATAAAATATTGGAAAAACATCATTATTTTTAATCTATTTTGTATGTCCATTGTTTATTCCTAAAATAAAGTGAACTTTTTATAGAAAACCAATATAAAAGTATCGATTAAAAACGTTCAATCGTTTTTGTAATAAGTTGTAAAAAGGTTGCTTTAACACGTTCAGCCGTTTCAATGACTTCTTCGTGTCCTAATGGTTGATCTAAAATTCCGCAAGCCATATTGGTTAAGCACGAAATACCAATGGTTTTAATGCCTGAATGGTGCGCTATAATTGCTTCTGGTACGGTTGACATACCCACTGCATCGGCACCTAACACGCGAATCATTCTAATTTCAGCAGGTGTTTCATAAGTTGGACCTGTCCACCAAGCATAAACACCTTGTTGTAAATTAATATTAATTTCTTTGGCTACATCAAGGACTGTTGAGCGTAATTGCTTGTTATAAAGCTCACTCACATCTAAAAAGCGCACACCTAAATCAGGATTATTTGGTCCAATGAGCGGATTATTAGCCGTAAGATTGATATGATCAGTAATGAGCATTAAATCTCCCGGTTTAAAACTGGTATTGACTGCACCACATGCATTAGTGATAATTAATTTTTCAACGCCAAGCATTTTCATCACACGAACAGGGAAAGTGACTTGATCTAATGAAAATCCCTCATAATAGTGAAAGCGTCCTTTCATTGCCACGACGGTTTTGTTACCGCATTTGCCAATAACTAATTCATTGGCATGGCCTACTGCTGCTGATTTGGCAAAATGTGGAATTGTGTCATAAGGGATGTGAACAGCATCTTCAAGTGTATCGGCAAAAGGCCCTAAGCCTGAACCTAAAATAATTCCAATAGTTGGTTTTTTGTCCGTGTTTTTTTGAATATAGTTAACGGCTTGTTGAATATCAGAAGTTTGATGCATGATAGTATCCTTTCAAAAATTAAATGTTATAAAGTAAAATAGAATGAATAAACAGTTTGAACCGATTAATTAGTTCAGTTAGACAATAAACTTATAAAATAATTAAAAAAAGTAATGATGTATATTATGAAGATTTTTGCTTAATAAAGAAAGGTACGAATTGCGATATCTTAGAATGAATTAAATAATGAGTTTTTTTATTTTTATTATTCAAATTATTAAGTTAAAAATTAATTTTATCCATCAATATGGGTTAATACTAAAATCGTCATTAAGCTAGGCGATCATCGCCAGAATAGATTACCCCTTTATCGCCTCTAAAAAATCCCAATAAAGTTAAATGGCACTGTTTAGCCAAATCAACGGCCATTGAGGTTGCTGCCGAAACCGCTAATAAAAATTCCACACCACACTTGGCCGTTTTTTGCACCATTTCGTAGCTGGCGCGGCTTGAAACCAATACCACACCATGTTGATAGTTAGGATTATTAGGTAATTGCATTGCTCTAAAACCAAGCAGTTTATCTAATGCGACATGCCGGCCGATATCTTCAAACCCCGCCATAAATTGGCCTTTCAAATCCAGCCACACAGCGGCATGAGTGCAACCCGTTTGTTGACCGACTTGTTGAACTTGCAATAAGCTATTTAAGCTGCCACTAAAATCAGCTAACTTAATTTGATTTATTCGTGGCAAAGTGGGGATGACTTGACAAACTTGCTCTATCTGTTCAGTGCCACAGATACCGCAACCCGTGCGTCCTGTTAAATTACGGCGTTTTTCTTTCAGTTCACTAAAGCGTCGCGACGAAAGTTCAATCTGGACTTCTATACCTTTTGGGGTATCAATAATATCAATGCCATAAATATCATTAACCGATTGAATAATATTTTCAGTTAACGAAAATCCCATTGCAAAATAGTGCAAATCTTTGGGGGTTGCCATCATCACTACATGCGAAATACCGTTATAAATTAACGCAACAGGTTTTTCGATAGCGATCACATCAGTTTGAGTGTTTTGCAACTCACAGTTTTTAAATTTTTGTACTAGAATTGATTCAATACCGATCGCCATGATTTGTCTCTTGTTAATTGGGTTGTAATTAAAACGACTATATAAGCACAAGCTCAAATGTGAATTAACCTAATAAACATTAACGCGTGTAAGTTTCTATCAATAGATAGCATGCTTAGCGCTAAGTAACCCATATTATGGTAAAATAGTTGACCATAATCAATTCATAATTCACAAACATAAGCCTATGTCATTACACGAAATCACACTGGCCATTATGCAGTTTATTGAGCATCATCAAATTTGGGCATTGCCAATTATATTTTTATTAGCATTTGGTGAATCATTGGCAATCATCTCGCTTTTGGTTCCTGCAACTGCCATTTTATTTGGGGTAGGGGCTTTAATTGGTGGAGGAGCAATATCGTTTGTACCGGTATTAATTGTTGCCACGGCGGGCGCTGTAGTCGGCGATTTACTTTCTTATTGGCTAGGAAAACACTATCATCAACAAGTTATTGCTTCATGGCCACTTAATAAGCACCCGAAATTAGTTTATCGTGCCGAACAATTCTTTCAAAGTTATGGAACATTTGGGGTATTTATTGGTCGTTTTTTTGGACCACTACGCGCAATTGTGCCATTAATAGCTGGCGCAATGCACATGCCAGCCACCAAATTTAATTTAGCCAATATTGCTTCTGCGCCAGTTTGGGCATTTGTATTGCTTGCACCAGGTGCGCTTGGTGTGCCTTGGCTAGAAACACTCTTTGGCTAAAGCGTGCCTATGGTATAACTACGACGTCCACTTTTGCGCCCCAATGCTTCTAAATTGGTTTGCAATGGTGGGAATGGTAGCGTCAAATGATGTTTACGATAAGCTTCAAGTATCAGCTTATGTATAGTGCTTCGCAGTACCATTCGGTGTCCCATTTCAGCAGCAAAAACACGTAATTCAAATAATTGAATGCCTTCTTGGATATCTACCAAAAATACTTGTGGTTCAGGATCGTTAAGCACATATTCACATTCATCTGAGGCTTGTTGTAAAAGTTTGATAACCAGATCACTATCAGCATCGATAGTTGCGGGAATGGTTAATACAATCCGAGTGATCGAATCTGATAACGACCAGTTCACCAATTGTTCGGTAATGAAAGCTTTATTGGGCATCACAATTTCTTTACGATCCCAATCAACAATGGTAATTGCGCGGGTATTAATTTTGGTGATATTACCGGTCAAATCGCGAATTGTCACAGTATCGCCAATGCGCACCGGTTTTTCAAATAAAATGATTAAACCAGAGATAAAATTGGCAAATATTTCTTGTAAACCAAAACCTAACCCTACACCTAGTGCAGCAATTAACCATTGAATTTTAGACCAGTCGATACCAATAAACGAAAACGCAATCATACTACCTATCATTAAGGTAATATATTTTGAAACCGTCGAAATTGCATAACCTGTTCCTGGGGCTAAATCTAAATGCTGTAAAATGCCTAACTCCAATAAAGCAGGTAGATTTTTGACGAGTTGCACGGTAATTGTCATCACTAAAATTGCAATGCATACCGCACCAAGGGTGATGTATTGTTCAATTTCGGTACCATTAACAATGGCACTGGTTCCCCACAGCTTAATATTATTCATAAAAGCGAAAGCCGAATGCAGTTCAGACCACAGCAAAATCATAGTAATGAGCGCAATCATCATAATAATCGATCTAACTAAATGTAAAGATTGGGCACTAATAACATCTAAATTAATAACAGGTTCATCGACACTTTCGTTCAGTGAGTTAAGATCATCTTCTTGTGATTTTGCCCGCTGCATCCGTTCTAAACGGCGTTGCTTGGTGCGTTCAAATTCAATACGACGCTTTTGAATCCACATCCAACGGCGAATCATGTAATAAATAACTAATAGTGCAAACCAAATAATAACTGATGCTTCAAGGCGGCCTAATAACACTTGCGCAGTTGATAAATAGCCCAAACAAGCAGCAATAATGGCAAGCCAAGGAGCACTTAATAAGATAAACCACAAAATATGACTTAATAAATTATCGCCTGTTCCTTTTTTATCAATATAAAGAGGCACGCCAGCGCGATGGATGGCGTTAGTCATAAACACTAAAGCAAAACATAAAAAAATAAAAGCTGTACGACCAATTGTGGCAGCAAATTGGCGGTTGTTATACTCGTCAAAGCTCATCACTATCATCACTAATGGAATCACAAGCCAAATCGAAAGCTGATAATATTTCATTGCCGAGCGTACGCTACGTTCAGACCAACCAAAATGGCTAATAAATAGCCCATTAGGTGATGCAAAGTGCGCTGAAATAATAAACACCCATAAAATTGGCGCTGCTGCATTTACACCATAACCTAATGCATATGCAACAGGATAATCCCAATTAATTTGCAATGCATAACCAAACACCGCCCACAAAATTGGCACCGGTAACGCCATAATTAATGAAAAGATAACTACTTTTAGGGTTAAAGAATAACTATCTTGTGTCACTTTACCCACGCGGCTGGCTGATTGAGTTAAAAAGGTATTATATTTGGTGCGCATTTTAAAATGCGTAAACACAAAGAGTAACGATAAAATGATTAAAAATAGCGGTTTGGGCGCACTCAGTACCTCAGTACTGGCATTATAAAGTTGTGAAAGGGTATCGATTGAAAAAATGACATAAACCACATCTTTAGCTAAATTGATTGGATAACTCAAGGATATTGGATTAACATCCGCCACCCAAAAGAAGTACCTATGTGCGGCATCGTTCACTTCATCAATCGCATTAGTTAATTGTTTATTAGCAATTTTTAATTTGGTCAATTCTAAAATTGTGGTATCAGTACCTGAAATAAGTGTCTTAAGTAATTCGGCCTGTTCCCGAATTAAACGGCGATATTGTGTTGCTTCTTTGACGTTATTAAGCGGACTTGTTAAGGTTGGATAATCGTCTAACGCAGTTAAAATATTACTATAATTAAGTTGTTGGGCTTTGGCCTCAGCAATTTCGGCATCTAGTGCTTGTGATTTAGGCTTTTCGGGTAATCGTAATAACTGTTGACGCAAGGTTTCGCCCAGAGCGGTTGAAAAGCTCAACCACTCACCTTGCTCGTCAAGCGTTGCTAGCGTATTTTGTACGTGTGAAATCTGCGTAGTGATATTGTTTTGCTCATTAACAATGCTGGTTAAATGCGTTTTTTGTAACTCCATATTTTGCCGGAGTTCATCATTTTTATCACTCAATTGTTGAACAACTTGCGAAAGATCATCCTCGCTATTAATGATGGGCGTGGTTTCTTCGGCAAAGGTTAGTGAAGAAAACAACACAGCAGCAAAGCATAAAAAACCACGAATCCACATAAAGTTATATCCTATTAGCTAATTTTTGACCTACACGTGCAACATCGCCCACTTTAAGGTGGCTTTCAAACTCAATTGCATTTGATGCAAATAACGTAATCACTGTTGACCCCAATTTAAAGCAACCCATATCTTGCCCTTTTTGTAATTTGACTTCACCTGAATATGTCCAACGTTTCATGACACCCTCGCGCGGTGGCGTAATGACACCTTCCCATGGTACTTCGATGCTACCGACAATGGTTGCTCCGACTAAAATTTGCGCCATTGGTCCAAAGTCAGTTTCAAAAAGGCATATTACACGTTCATTACGTGCAAAAATATTTGGAATGCTTTCCGTTGTCGCCTTATTGACTGAAAACAGTGAACCAGGCACATAAATCATCTCACGCAAAACACCATCGCAAGGCATATGAAAGCGGTGATAATTTTTAGGTGATAAATAAGTGGTTGCATATGAACCATTTTTAAAAAACTTGATCATATCAGGATGACAAGCAAGCAGTGATTCTAAAGAATAAAAATGCCCTTTAGCCTGTAACAGCTGGGTATCTTGAACGGTACCAAACTGACTAATAACGCCATCAGCTGGCATAACAACGACACTATCGGTAGCATCAATTGGGCGTGCATCCTCATTTAATTCACGGGCAAAAAAGTCATTAAAGGTTTTAAACGCTTTAACATCGTTAATTTTTGCTTCGCTCAAATCCACTTTATACAGTTTACAAAAGCCCATAATCATCCATGTAGTGACTTTTCCCAACTGTTTTTTTGCCAGCCATCCAAATATGATGGTTAATAGCTGTTTAGGAAGAAGATACTGAATAATTGCTTTTAACTGATTTAACATATATAACTCTCAAGTAAAGATAGAAATACGGCATTATACCAAGATTTATACATAAAGTGTAAAACGGCTAAAATGAATAATGTGTAATCGGTAATACCGAGCACCAATATTGTAAACACTTTATCATGCCTAAGAAAGTTAATGGTAAATAATTAAATATGGTATTCATTGCTAGTTATTTAAATTCTATTTAACAAAAATGACATGACACGGCTAAAGATAAAAATTAAGCTTGGGTTATACTTCATCGGATTAAGAAACACATTACCTAATTTCTAGTGAATATAGAATGGCTATTTGCCGTATCACAATCATTTGAATGGGTGCTTGTGAACCGCCTAAGTTAACAGAGTATAAAAAACACTAAATTATTGATGATAAACACCGGAATTAAAATGCATATTGACCATTTCATATAGCCAAAAAAGCTTGGCATGTTAATTTTATTTTGCGTTGCAATGTTTTTGACCATAAGGTTGGGTGCATTACCTATATAGCTAAGCGCTCCCATAAAAACCGATCCCATTGAAATAGCCAGTAAGGTTTTTTCAAGCACTGTCATTAAGGTCGTGGCATCGCCCGAAGCTAGATTAAAAAAGACTAAATAGGTTGGCGCATTATCTAAAAAGCCAGAAAGTAAACCTGATAACCAAAAGTACATGCTATTGATTGGCTCACCTTGTGTATTGGTTACCAGTGATACGATTGGGGCTAATGCGCCATGACTACCAGCTCGTAACATGGTAAGTACCGGAACGATAGTAATAAAGATGCCTATAAATAGTTTAGCAACTTCGATGATAGGTTCCCAATTAAATTCGTTACCTGCACGAACCTGTTTAGGGGTGATTAGCATTGAAATGAGGGTAATGATAATAAACAAACTATCGCGAATTAAATTGGGTAAAGTAACATGTGTACCTAAAACTGTAAAACTAACCGATGAATGCCAAATGCCAGACATTAGTACGCAGGTAATAATTGCTATTAATAAGAAAATATTGTTTTTTCCATAAATTTTAACGTTAACGTTCTTGGATTTTGAAATGGAATTCAGTTCTGATAAATTGCCATATTGCAAACGAAAGTAGTGGCAATCAATAACATAATAAATAGCTAATAATAGTAATGAGCTAAGTAGAACTGGCAACAGCATATGTTTAACTGTCCACCCAAAATTAACGCCTTTTAAAAAACCAATAAATAACGGTGGGTCGCCCAGCGGGGTTAATCCTCCGCCAATATTAGCCACTAAAAAAATAAAAAAGATAATAGTGTGCATAGAACAATTTCGATTACGATTGGCTCGGATCAATGGCCGAATCATTAACATGGCAGCACCTGTGGTGCCCATGATCGACGCTAATAGCGTACCAATTGCCAGTAAAGTAACGTTGCGTTTGGGTGTACTGAGCGCATCACTCTTAATCAAAATTCCTCCCGAAACAGTAAACAGTGCCAGCAATAACAAAATAAAAGGAATATATTCGGCTACCACTGTATGAGCGGTCAGGTTGACGGTAGTTTGTAAACCAAATGCATACAAAGTAAACAGCAAAAACAACATTGTCCAAAAAGTAACAACTTTGCCATAATGATGATACCAAATCCGCGGCAAAAATAGTGGCATTAGCGCAATTGAAAGCAAAATCCCCACAAACGGAACACCCCAAAAGAGTGATAAATCTTGACCGTTAAAATCCATAGCAAAAAGGTCAAAAGGTATGAGGGTTAAGGTTATAAGAGGTACAAGGGCTTTCATTGTAGATTTGTTTTTGGTTTTAAAGTGGTGAGGGATTATAGCAAAGAGTTTTTAATTTATCGAATGTTGAATATGGGGATTAGGTAAAAATAGTTATATTGGGAATTTAATTGCATAATAATAACCTAAAAAAAAACAATACCCCACCGTAACAATTTTGATTAATTTGTTAGCTGGGTTTTCGTATATTGTAGTTAAGCCGTTATAATAGCGATTATTTGATTTTGGATAAAATAGGACAATTGTGCAAACCTCATTAAAAAAGCCCCAATTACATTGCCGAAACAAACATCGAAATGGTTATGATTTTGCAAAGCTCATGAGTAGACTTCCAGAACTGTCTCAATATGTAAAGCCGAATCTATATGGTAATTTATCAATTGATTTTGCCGATCAGATGGCAGTTAAAATATTAAATAAAGCCTTGTTATTTAATGATTACCAAATAAATTATTGGGATATTCCAGATGGTTATTTATGTCCGCCCATTCCGGGTCGAGCGGATTATATTCACTATTTAGCCGATTTATTGGCACAAGATAATCAAAATAGCATTCCGATAGGTAAGCAAATTCGCGTTTTAGATATTGGCGTTGGTGCCAATGTGATTTATCCCATTATTGGTTGTGCTGAATATGGTTGGTCGTTTGTGGGAAGTGATATCAATCCAGCGGCTATCAAGGTTGCCTCTTTAATAATACAGGCCAATGCGTTACTAAAAAACACTTTGCAGTGTCGATTACAAAAAGATAATCAAGCCATTTTTAAGCATATTATTAAGCCTAACGAATTTTATGCGTTAACGATATGTAATCCACCTTTCCATGCTTCGGAACAAGATGCGCTGGCAAGTGCACAAACTAAACTGAAGAAGTTAGGTAAATTAACGCATTCAAAACCAAAAACCGTACTTAATTTTGGTGGGCAACATGCAGAGTTATGGTGCAAAGGGGGCGAGGCCGCTTTTATTGCTAATATGATTCGCGAAAGTACTGAATATAAAACCCAATGCTTGTGGTTTTCGTCATTAGTGTCGAAAAAAGAGACCTTATCATTAATCAACAAAAAGTTGAAACAAGCCAATGTCGTTCAAAGCCATATTATTCCCATGGCACAAGGGCAAAAAATTAGCCGATTTGTCGCGTGGTCTTTTTTTGATCAACATGAGCGCCAACAAATTTTGTTAAAAAATGCCCAAAAGACAGAGCAACCACAATAAATTAGTCCACTTTTTTGTTATTCAAGTGAGCAGATTTTGTTGTAAAAAGTAGCTTAAATTCATTTAGTTTATTCTAATAAAATACCGATAGCTTATTGTATTGCTTTTGGTTAAGATGGGTGGTTATTTAATAACCATCATTAACACAACCCAATCTTCAATATGCATAGGAAATACCGATATGAAAAGTAATCAAACAGCTCAACTTATTGAGCAGCTACAAGGTATTGTTGGACATAAATATACTTTAACAAACCCTAACCGTACGTTACCTTATCGTCAAGGTATTCGTTTTGGTGAGGGTGATGCATTGGCCGTTGTCTTACCCGGGACGTTAGTTGAGCAGTGGCAGGTATTAAAAGCGTGTGTTGAAGCGGACGTGATTGTTATCACACAATCAGCCAATACGGGCTTAACAGGGGGATCGACACCCGATGGTAATGATTATGATCGTCCCATTGTGATTGTCAGTACTCGTCGATTAGATGGGATTAAAGTGATTGAAAATGGTAAGCAGGTTGTTTGTTTGCCGGGTAGCACATTATTTAGGTTAGAAAAAGAGTTAAAAAAATATCATCGTGGACCGCATTCGGTCATTGGTTCATCTTGCATTGGCGCTTCTGTGATGGGCGGTGTATGTAATAATTCTGGTGGAGCACTTATTCAGCGTGGGCCAGCGTATACACAAATGGCAGTGTTTGCGCAATTAGACCAGCAAGGGCAGTTGCGCTTAGTGAATCATTTAGGGATTGAACTGGGGGATGATCCAGAAACGATTTTACAGAACTTGCAAAATCATACCTATACCGATAAGGATATTAAACGTGATGCTGGTTTAGGGCATGATCATCATTATTGTGATCATGTTCGTGAAATTGATGCTGATACACCTGCACGATTTAATGCTGATCCCGCCCGTCATTATGAAGCATCAGGTAGTGCAGGGCGCTTAATGGTTTTTGCGGTGCGTCTTGATACTTTTCCACTTGAGCAAAAATCGGCAGTCTTTTATATCGGTACCAATGATATTAATGAACTAAATGGTATTCGTCGCCATATTTTAGGGCAGTTTAAAACGTTGCCTGTGTCGGGTGAATATATACATCGTGTGGCGTTTGATATTGCTGCGGTTTATGGAAAACCGACCTTTCTAGCTATTAACAAGTTAGGTACCGATATGATGCCGCGCATGTTTGTTTTTAAAAATTGGGTTGATCGTGTTACGGCAAAAATCCCATTTTTCCCTAAAAACTTTTCGGATCGGTTTTCTATCTTCGCCTGCAAATTTTTACCTAATCATTTACCAAAGTCATTGCGTGATTATCGTGATCGTTATGAACATCATCTTATTTTAAAGATGGCAGATGATGGGATTGCTGAAGCTGAAGCTTTTTTGAAAGACTATTTTCAAAATAAAAATAGTAATTATTTTTTGTGCAATGAAAAAGAGGCCGAAGCGGCAATGTTACACCGTTTTGCAGCAGCGGGGGCTGCAACGTCTTACCGAAATGTACATAGCAAAACAGTAGAAAACATTGTTGCATTAGATATTGCACTAAGGCGTAATGATACCGATTGGTTTGAAACACTGCCAGAAAGCATCGATCAAAACTTTATTTACAAAATGTATTATGGGCATTTTTTCTGTTATGTGTTCCATCAAGATTATATTGCTAAAAAAGGGGTAGATTGCGATAAAGTTAAGGAGGAGATTTTAGCATTGCTTGATCAGCGTGGTGCGCAATATCCAGCCGAGCACAATGTGGGGCATTTGTATCATGCCAATGAGGATTTGAAAAAATTCTATCAAGAGCTTGATCCTACAAACAGTCTTAATCCGGGTATAGGTAAAACGTCCAAAAAGAAAAATTGGGCTTAATACATGGTTGAGTTATGTTAAATTGTAGACACCGTCAAGTATTGAAATTTAACCGCCAAAAAATACTATCTGATGGTGTTTTATTGAACAACTCCTGTGAATCTTTTTTAGACGGATAACAACGCGATACAACAGCTATCGCGTTATTCAGATCATAGTAATTTTTTTAATTGATATAACATCTCTAATGCTTGTTTTGGCGTTAAAGCATCGGGATCGATCTGTTTTAACGCTTCTTCTACTTCTGACGGTTCGGGCTCGTCGATTAAAGAAAGTTGCGATTTATCGACACCACTGTTAGCAGATTGTTTTGAGATAATTTCAAGCTCTTTCAATTTTTGTTTAGCCCGTTTTAATACTGCCTTAGGCACACCTGCAAGCCCTGCCACAGCAATCCCAAAACTTTTACTTGCAGCGCCTTCAGAAACCTCATGAATAAAAGCAACGTTGTTATCGTGTTCAATGGCATCGAAGTGGACGTTATAAACGCCTTGCATATGTTCTGGTAACTGGGTTAATTCAAAATAATGGGTTGCAAAAAGCGTCATTGATTTGATTTGATTGGCTAAATTCTCAGCACAGGCCCAAGCTAAAGAAAGCCCATCATACGTTGAGGTACCCCGACCGATTTCATCCATTAAAACAAGACTTTGTTCTGTAGCATTATGCATAATGTTGGCCGTTTCGGTCATTTCGACCATAAAGGTAGAACGACCTGATGCCAAATCATCAGAGGCGCCAATTCGGGTAAAAATGCGATCAACAGGTCCAATGATTGCTTTAGAAGCAGGGACAAAACTACCAATATAAGACAATAGTACAATTAAGGCCGCTTGGCGCATATAGGTACTTTTACCGCCCATATTGGGGCCAGTAATAATTAACATTCGCCTATTTGGCAATAGTGATAATGAGTTTGCAATAAATGGTGTTTGTAAAACTTGCTCAATTACCACATGTCGTCCATCTTTAATTTCTATACCGGCATTGGTCGATAGTGTCGGTTTTTGGTAGTTAAGGGTTAATGCCCGTTCTGCTAGATTGGTAAGCACATCAAGTTCGGCAATAGCCTCAGCGCTAATTTGCATATCGGCTAGATCTGGCATTAACAGATCAAATAGCTGTTCGTAAAGTTGCTTTTCAAGTGCTAAGGCTCGCCCTTTAGAGGTGAGCACTTTATCTTCGTACTCTTTAAGTTCAGGGATAATGTATCGTTCTACATTTTTCAGCGTTTGACGGCGAGTATAATGAATTGGCGCTAAATGGCTTTGTCCGCGGCTTATTTGAATATAGTAACCATGCACTGCATTAAATCCGACTTTTAACGTATCAATGCCAAGTGTTTCACGCTCTCGAATTTCAAGCTGTTCTAAGTAATTGGTTGCCCCATCAGCTAAACTTCGCAATTCGTCTAGTTCTGCATTATACCCGCTGGCAATCACGCCACCATCACGAATAATCACGGGGGGCGCTTCGACAATGGCGCGCGTTAATAGAGCGGCGATGCTTTCAAATTGATTTATCTTGGCACGCAAACCAATTAAAGCGGGTGAAGTTAAGCAAGTCAATAGTTTTTGTAATTGCGGTAGCAGATTATAAGCATCACGCAAACGGGCAAAATCACGAGGCCGAGCGGTACGCAGTGCCAGCCTTGCTAAAATACGTTCTAAATCACCAATTTGCTTTAATAGCGGATTAACATCATCAATATAATTTTGTAATTCACTAATCGCCTGTTGGCGATTTTGTAATATTGTCAGATTACGGATTGGTGAGTGCAACCAACGTTTAAGCATTCGGCTGCCCATTGGAGTTTGGGTTTGATCAAGTATGTCAGCAACGGTATTTTGTGTTCCACCCGTTAGGTTTTCGGTAATTTCCAGATTACGGCGAGTTGCAGCATCTAGCACAACAAAGTCATTTGTCGATTGCTTAATAATGGAACGTATATGGGGCAGAGCAGTGCGCTGGGTATCTTTAACATATTGCAATAAGCAACCAGCTGCACAAAGTGCATAATTGCACGCCTCTACACCAAATCCAACTAAATCATTGGTGCCAAATTGCAAATTAAGCTGTTGTTTTGCCGTTTCAAGATCAAAGTCCCACTGTGGACGACGGCGCAGACCATGGCGATTTTCAATTAATGGCATGGATTGAAATTCTTCGGGATATAGCAATTCAACAGGGCTTGTACGTTGCAGTTCAGCTTGCATTGCTTCGAAGTTGTCACATTCAAAAACATAAAAACGACCAGAACTAATATCAAGTGTGGCGTAACCATAATGGTTTTTATGTTGCCAGATTGAAGCAAGTAAATTATCTTTGCGATCTTCTAGTAATAATTCGTCACTGACTGTGCCCGGAGTAACAATACGAACGACTTTTCGTTCAACTGGTCCTTTGGTTGTTGCTGGATCGCCTATTTGTTCACAAATAGCCACCGATTCACCTAGCGAGATTAACTTGGCTAAATAACTTTCAACCGCATGGTACGGCACACCCGCCATAGGAATCGGTTCACCATTAGACGAGCCACGCTTTGTGAGCGAAATATCTAAAAGCTGCGAGGCGCGCTTGGCATCATCATAAAACATCTCATAAAAATCACCCATGCGATAAAAAAGCAAAATATCAGGGTTTTCGGCTTTTAATCTTAAATACTGCCGCATCATTGGGGTATGGTCGGTTAAATTGTCTTCATTTATCATGGCATTATTTGGGTTTTTATCTTTCAACGTAATAAGTCAAATTCACAAGTCTTACAAAGTATCATTAAAACGCATAAAATTGCACTGATTCCTCATTTTTAGGGTCATTAAAAGTTTGATAAATGTAAGCTGTATGATGTAATCATTCATATAATAATTTTATTATAACTGATTATTAGTCTATTACAGAGGGTTATTTGGTGCTTAATGTAAAATGGATCTATTTGTGTTTTAAAGTATTGGGTTTATTATTTTAAATTATAGACTCGTTTATACGGTTTTATTATTCGACAATTTGAATGTAAAAAGTTTTTTATCTTTATCTAGCAGCGTAATTTTTTACGTCAGTTTTGTATTTTAATAAAATGGGGTATTTAGCATTTAATTCTTTTTTTACGATTAGTTTAGATTCTTATATTATAATATTTAGCCATCTCAATATTATGTTGTATCTTTCTTGTTGATGTATTTTATAAAAATGTAATCAAAGAAATTTGTTATGCTCGCAAAAGAATTAGACAACACAGCCCTTGGCTCAAAAGTAAGGGAATAAATTGTGACTGAATCTTTAAAGGTCACACTATTGAACGTGATTGAGTTAGTGCAGCTTTTTTTTAAAATCTTAATTTTAAAAAACTTTCAAATTAATAAAATGGGCAAAAGTAAACAATGGATCGTTATTATCAATTTTATTCAGTAAATTATCGGAAATATTCCGCTTTTTTTCTAATCTATTGGTCAATGATCGTAGTACAAGCAATTTTTTTATTTGTTTGTGTAGCCCTACAAACAATTCGTCCCTTCATTCTTTTCCTTTATTTTTACCTTTCTTATTTGTAATCTTGATTGGTATAATGTATCAAGCTACAGCAGAAAATTTTTTAGATAAGCATTTGGAAATATTTTATGATAAAGAAAAAATAACGATTGCATCATCTAAATTGGGTAAAAAAAATTTTTCGTTTTATCAAATGAAATTTTTTACTATTTATCGAAACAAAGGTGCTTTAGATTCTATTAGCTTTGCTTTAGATATTTAAGAGGTTGAGGGTGGAACAATAAATAAAATACGTTATATTAATCACAAATTTTCTTATTATGATGACGAGAAAAAGTAAAGTTATGACATTGCAAATAGCTTTATAATTAAAATAAGAAATGGTATTTTATTATGGCAATATGAGTTAATTAAAGATAAATATCATTCTAATCCTTCAAAAAGAATATATCGTTTGGTACAAGTTTATAAACGTAACTAATCAGATCATATTAAAAAAATATGTAGGAAAACGCCAAGTTGTTTTCACTTCGTGATTCAAATAATCCTCTAAAAGTTCATAAGGCGTTTTACTGGAAATCGCTGGGGCTTTTGTTTTTCCTCTTTTTTTAATCACTACATATTTGCTGATTATGCCAAATTTCCGTTAACGTACCTATCCCATCGTTTAGCAGGACAACCCAACAAATATCCTCCAATGATTGATATTGCATTTATTCAAAAGTTGAAGAACAATAGCAAAGCCTACACTCGTTGGGAGGTATCGCTTAGGTTTAACTATAAATCGGATGATAGAAAAAGGTGACAAATAAGGTTAGTACTTTGCACGAGAAAATTTGCCAATAACTAACACCTACCCAAAACACGCAAAAGCACCCGATAACAAATTGATTTCACTCAAAAACGCCAAATAAAAATTAAATAAAATCAACGTAATGATTAAATGGTTTTTGTAAGAAAAACACGCCAATTTTTATAACACTCAAAGATTAATATAGGCATTAATCCTTCGTCGGAATGAGCCGATAACAGAGAGAGGTTAGCACGCCAAACAGGGATGTTTAGCGTGGCTATGTTTATCAGGAAAGTTTTTTTAATTTTTTCAAGGCTTTTCAGCACCCCCCAAAATGAAACACTTTTATAACAACCGCTTAATAATTCTATCCACTTTTATTCGACTAAGTCGTTTTATTAATTTATGGACTTGGCTAGGATAAAATTGGCTCGCTTGGATTTGTTGAAAGTGCGTAACCAATGTGGTTTTTTGGCGTATAGTGTTAAGTTCTTGGCTAAATTTATTGCTTAATTCTTGTTTGGGATCGTGTATTAATATGCCGTTTTCCAGATCTAGCCGCCATGCTCGTGGGTTTAGGTTATTGCCAGTTATAAGCACCCATTTCTTATCTACCCAGATACCTTTTAGGTGATAGGTTTGGTTTTTATCTTTCCATAGGCGTATGATGAGTTGTTCCTTATCAATAAAAGGTTGAAGGCGCTCAATAAAGCTTCTTAAGTTGATTTCGTATAAGTACGGTAATCCACCCGATATATTAAAAGGTTTATCTGGTGGAATATAGAAGTCGTTGGCTTCTTTGTCGCCAATAATCAGTTCGACTTGTCGGCCTTTACGTAGCAGGCGAATGATGTCGCGTACTAAAATGCTTGGCAAATTAAAGTAAGGCGTACAAAAGGTGATTTTTTGCTCGGTTACATTAATGAGATGATGGATAATTTTATTTAATGCGTTATTGCGTCCAAGCCCCATAATTGGCGCAACTGACAAGGTTTGGTTATCAGTATTGGCATTGTATTGATAGCTAGCATCCATTAAATGCTGGCGTAGGGTTTTAATTTCTGATTTGATTTGTTTGCGGGTTTTGTGCGTACCCGTATTAAGCAGTTGCAGCGCTTGATATGGCAAAAAGTGGTCGTGAATAAACTGTACCATGCTGTCCGCTAATAATGGATTAGTAATAAAGTGGTAACGGTCATAACGGTATTTTTCACGTTTGTGCAAATAGACATTGTTAATGCTAGCACCGCTGTAAATGACAGTGTCGTCAATGATAAATCCTTTTAGATGCAGTACACCAAGTATTTCGCGTCGATTAACTGGCACGCCATAAATGGGAATGTCGATATCAGGGTGTTGCTGTTTTAGTTGGTAATAATAATTAGCGTTGGTATGGGCTTTGTCTTCGCCTATTCGGCCTCTTTGCGCACGGTGCCAGTCAACAAATATTTTGATATCTAAATTTGGGCGCTGTTGTTTTATTTGATACAGTTCGTTAAGAATTTCTTGCCCCGCTTCATCTTGCTCTAGGTAGAGCGCGACAATATAAATACGGTGCTGAGCTTTTTTTATACTTTCGATTAAAGCAAGTCGGTACGCTTTCGGATTAGCACATATGTGGTATTGCTTAGCATCTTGTTGAATTTTTGCTAATTCATCAAGGTACTTTCGGTGATTGTATTTTATAAATGGTATTCGCATGATTTATTTATCATTATAACTGGCTAGCTACGTGATGATTTTGTTTATCTATGTAACCCGAATAAGGCCAGCAAAATAATACTCCTTTTAAATTATGTGCATTTTTGGCTAAGTTGCTTTCGATTAAGTGGCTTTTTATTAGGCCTTTAGCAACGCGTTTATGCTCTTAATGCTTTATTACTGGATGATGATAAATGGTTTAAGATTGTTCATCAACCCATGTTTGAATTATTTTGTATGTTAATGCTAGAACTACAGGTCCAATAAATAGTCCCATTATGCCAAAGCCAAGTAGTCCCCCAATCACCCCAAATAATATGAGTAAAAATGGTAAATTGGCGCCTTTTTTTATTAAGTAAGCTCGCATTACACTATCTAAGGTGGTCAAGATAATTGCCACAACAATTAATACGATGCCCGCAACGGTGTTGCCCGCCCAAAATTGCCAAAGGATGCACCCAAGCATAACAACTACTGGACCAATTTGTGCCACACAGCAAATAAATAAGATTAGCGTTAGTACGCCCGATAACGGCATGCCGGTTAATATAAAACTTAATCCGCCAATTAAGGCTAAAGTGATGGCGGTAACCACAACGCCAAGTGCCACTGCACGTATGGATTGCCCTGCTAGGGTGACGGTGGTTTCGCCATATTGTTTTGATAGCCTATTGGCTAATAAATAGACGTATTTGGTGATGTTTTCACCTTTTAAAAAGAGCAATAGGCTAAAAATAATCATCACACCAGCATGAAAGATGAATATGCCAATATTGGTGGCTTGTTCAAGTAACCAGCCTATCATAGTGCCAACATAAGGCTGTATAGCTGTCACTAAATCGGTACCATCAGTTTGAATCAGGTTTAACCATTTTTGGTGTAGCTCGGAACCAAAGGCCGGTATGCTTTCAAGCCAGTCAAGGGTGGGTAGTTTTTGATGGGATAATGTTTTGGCCCATTCAATAAGATGGTGGCCATTTTGCGCTACCGAGCTAATAATTAATATAAAAGGTATAATGCAAACAAACGATAATATTAACGCCATTACTAAGAGTGATAACCAGCGTTTGTTAAATAGTTTTTGTTGAATTTTTATCATTAGTGGCCAAGTAGCGATGACCACCATCACCGCCCAGAAGAATCCGAATAAGAAAACTTCAATAACACGATAGGTAATAATGATTAGCAAGCCAATAATTAATAGGTTTAAAATCAGTTTGAGTAGATCGGTAGTGTTTTTTTCTGCTGGCATTTTTGTACCATATTTATTAATCTAGATTGCGTTATTATACGCATTATCATTCAAAATTAATATGATGGTGTTTATGATTAATTATTTAATGGAGATTTGAAATGAAAAAATTACTTTTATTGACATTATTAGGTGTGGCATTAACCGCATGTGCAAATTCCCCAAAAGTGAAGCCTGTTGCACAAAATGCTAATGATACAGCACCATTCCCCGCAGCTCAAGTTGGCTTTACGCGTTATGCTATCCATTTGCCTGCTATTGCTAATGAAAACGATACAAAAGTCGAAGTGATTATTGGTAAAGATATGAACGTTGATTGTAATTTTCATAATTTAGGTGGTGTAGTTAAGCAAGAAGAGCTTAAAGGTTGGGGGTATTCTTATTATGTTGTAGAAAAAACGGTTGGTAATATTTCAACCTTAATGGCTTGCCCTGAAGGTACTAATAAAAATCAATTTGTGACAATTAACCATAACTTAGGTTTATTTAATTATAACAGCAGTGTACCGTTAGTTTTTTATGTGCCAAATGATTTGCAAGTTAAATACCGCGTTTGGCAACCAAATGCTAAAATTATGCAAGCTAGCGCCGAATAATCTCGTTAATTATTGTTAATTGGCTATTACTTACCCCTTGAGTGGTTAAAATATAACCACTCAATACCTAAACTTCTAATATTTGATTTTTTAAGTGGACATCTTTTAAAAAAAAGGTATTTTATCCCTCGTAATGCAAGGTTAGCTCTACTCGTTCATTTATTTTATTAATGACTTGTGATTGCCTGATTACCTCGGTTTCGCTAGGCGATTATGATATTGGTTATTTATATCATTGTTATCATCGTCGATGGCAAAATTTGGGGGTCCGTTGTGTCTTTGCAATGGGCTTGTGTCTGACATGTAATATCCCTACAACTAGAGGAGAAGTGGTGAGCATGTTTACTCAACGTAAAACAATTCTTTCAATCGTGGCTGGTGTTTCACTAGCGTTATCTCAATCTGTTATTGCTAAAGATCGCGTCGTGCATTTTTACAATTGGGCTGGGCAAATCGGTTCTAATACTATTTCGGATTTTGAAAAGGCGACTGGCATCAAGCTTGTTTATGATGTGTATGATTCAAACGAAATCCTTGAAGGTAAATTAATGGCGGGCCATTCTGGTTTTGATGTGGTTTCTCCTTCTGATAGCTTTTTAGCTAAACAAATTAAATCAGATGTTTATTTACCATTAGACAAAAGGAAGTTACCGAATTGGAAAAATCTTGATCCAAATTTAATGAAGTTAATGGCAACCCATGATCCCGACAATAAATATGCCATCCCTTATGTGTGGATGACAACAGGTATCGGTTATAACATTGATAAAGTTAAAGAACGTTTGGGCGAAGACGCGCCAGTTGATAGTTGGGATTTAGTCTTTAAGCCTGAAAATATGGAAAAACTCAAAGATTGTGGTGTGGCATTTTTAGATGCGCCAACCGAAATTTTTGCGAGTGCACTTCGATATTTAGGTAAAGATCCAAACAGTACTGACGCTAAAGATTATACTGGTGCTGCTTATGAGTTGTTAGAAAAGGTGAGACCAAATATTCGTTACTTCCATTCTTCACAATATATTACCGATTTAGCAAATGGCGATATTTGTGTGATTTTAGGTTGGTCTGGCGATATTTTACAATCACGAGATAGAGCAAACGAAGCGAAAAATGGTGTGCATATTGGTTATCAAATTCCAAAAGAAGGCGCATTAGTCTTTTTTGATACCTTTGCGATTCCAAAAGATTCAGACAACCCTGGCGAAGCTCACGAGTTTTTAAATTTCGTGATGAAACCTGAAATTGCTGCACAAGTCACTAACGACGTGAACTTTGCTAGCGCTAATAAAGAAGCAAATGACAAATTTGTAAAACCAGAAGTGAAAAACGATCCAGCGGTTTATCCAAAACCAGAAGTGATGGAAAAATTATTCACTTTGCAAGTTAAAGATCCTAAACTTGAACGTGTAATTACCCGCACATGGACAAAACTCAAAACGGGTAAATAATCGATATTTTGTATATCGCATTAAAATGATAATTCTAGACGGATGGGCTATTGAGTCTTTCCGTCTCGTTTTTTTTGGCTTGTTGTTATGAGGAAAATAGAGTGAACAATAAAACAACAAATCAGGTACAGCCTAAAAAAAAGATGGTAACTCCGTTATTGGAGATTAAAAACTTAACCAAAGTTTTTAATGATGATTATTATGCCGTTGATGATGTCAATTTGACTATCTATACTGGTGAAATTTTTGCCTTATTAGGGGCATCGGGTAGTGGTAAATCTACGTTATTACGAATGCTCGCGGGTTTTGAACAGCCTACGTCAGGGCAAATCATTCTTGATGGTAAAGACTTATCGCAAGTCCCACCTTATGATCGTCCCATTAATATGATGTTCCAATCGTATGCTCTGTTTCCTCATATGTCGGTTGAGCAAAATATAGCCTTTGGTTTGAAGCAAGATAAATTAAATCATAACGAAATTAAACAACGCGTTGAAGAAATGCTAGCACTTGTGCATATGGAACAATTTGGCAAACGTAAACCACATCAGCTATCAGGTGGTCAACGCCAACGTGTGGCTTTAGCCAGAAGTTTAGCCAAACGTCCAAAATTATTGTTACTTGATGAGCCTATGGGGGCGCTTGATAAACAACTTCGTGATCGAATGCAACTTGAAGTGGTGAGCATTTTAGAAAAAGTGGGCGCAACGTGTGTGATGGTGACTCATGATCAAGAAGAGGCCATGACCATGGCGGGGCGCATTGCGATTATGAATAAAGGTCAATTTGTACAAATTGGTGAACCTGAGGAAATTTATGAACATCCAAATAGCCGTTATAGTGCCGAATTTATTGGTTCGGTAAATGTTTTTGACGGTATTTTGCAAGAGACACAAGAAGATGGTTTAATCATTAACTGTCCTATGATTAAGCGACCATTAAAAGTTGATTATGATTCGCCAGCAGTTGAAGGTGTACCGACTCAAGTCGCGCTGCGTCCAGAAAAAATTAAATTATGTGATGAAATCCCTGAAGATGCTTATAACGTTGCAACTGGTGAAATTGTCGAAATCGCTTATCTTGGAGATCTGTCGATTTATCACGTTAAATTACCAAGTGGGCAAATTATTATTGCGCAGCTACAAAATGAACATCGCTATCGCAAAGGCATGCCAACTTGGGGTGACATAGTTAACTTAAGTTGGGAAGTAGATAGTTGTGTTGTGCTTACTGAATAAACAAAAGAGGATATCATAATGCGATCCATTGTATTCGGATTGTTGTTAAATGCATTTGTGTTGCTCAATGTTTATTGGCGTTTTGCAACAACAGGGGCATTTGATAATTTATTTTTAGATGCGTTATTTACCGCAATGACATTGAGTTTTTTATTGTCATGCTTGGGGTTATATTTAGTAAATTATAAACCATCTAGGTTTGCTTATCGGCTGATTATTGCTGGTAGTATATTATTTGTTCCTGCGGGGCTTGTGGCAATCTATTTTGCTTATAAAAAAATGCAACAACAACGCTCAGAAGCCGATCTAATGACTCTTTATGGGCGGTTAATTGTTATTGCCATTCCTTATTTATGGATGCTTTTGCTCTTTTTATTGCCATTTTTAATTGTATTTAGAATTAGTTTTTCTGAAAAAATCTTTTCGATTCCGCCTTATACTGATTTGTTTAGTTTCGATGATGGGTTGCTAAATATTGCTTTGAACTTTGGTTATTATATTAACTTAGTTACTGATAATATTTATATTGAGTCTTATTTAGAATCATTAAAAATTGCGGCTATTTCAACCATATTATGTATTTTAATTGGTTATCCATTAGCATGGGCAATTTCAAAATGTAAACAATCTACACGTAATATTTTATTATTGTTGATTATTTTGCCGTCTTGGACGTCATTTTTAATTCGAGTTTATGCGTGGATCGGTATTTTAAATCAAGAAGGCTTGTTAAATCACTTTTTAATGTGGTTAGGGGTTATTGATCAGCCGCTGGTGATTATAAAGACTTATTTGGCAGTTTATATTGGTATTGTGTATTCTTATTTACCGTTTGTTGTGTTACCTATTTATACTTCATTAAGTAAAGTGGATTCGACGTTAATTGAAGCCGCATTAGATTTAGGTTGTAAGCCAATAAGGACCTTTTTCAAAATTATTGTGCCACTTACCAAAAATGGCATTATTGCAGGTGGTATGCTGGTGTTTATTCCGGCCGTTGGCGAATATGTAATACCTGAATTATTAGGACCATCTCAAAGTATTATGATTGGTACGCAAATTTGGACTATATTCTCTCGGGATACTGATTGGCCAGCAGCATCTGCTGTTGCGACAGTTATGTTGTTGATTTTAATAGTGCCAATTTACTATTTCAATAAGTTTCAAAGCCGACAAATGGAGGGTAAATAGATGAATGATTTACCTGTTATTTTGCGATCTTCTGTGATTGTATTTATCTCATTGCTATTGGGTTCGTTAGTACTATCGATACTGATTAGTTCGGCTGGGTTAAATCTGCTTAGCGATATGAGCTTATATGTTAACTGTTTGATTTTTAGTTTTATTGTGACAGTGATTGTGACATTATCGCTTATTTTTCGATGCCTTAAAGGACTTATTTTATTGGTGGTATTTTCTTTTTTATATATCCCAATGATTATTTTAATTGTTTATTCATTTAATAGTTCTCGCTTAGTTACGGTGTGGGCTGAATTTTCAACTAAATGGTACTTTGAGCTAATGCATAATGAAGAGCTATTTAAAGCTGTTGGCCTGAGTTTAGCAATTGCCGCATGTGCAGCAACTTTTGCAACAATTTTAGGTACGCTTGCTTCTTATGCTGTTGTTCGCTTTAAACGATTTAAAGGGGCAAATCTGTTTTCATTTATGACAACAGCACCGCTTGTTATGCCTGATATTATTACAGGATTGGCATTATTGCTTTTATTTGTCGGTATGGGACAAATTCTTGGGTGGCCAAAAGACCGTGGCGCAATTACTATTTGGATGGCGCATACGACCTTTTGCATGGCTTATGTGACAGTGGTGATTAGTGCAAGGCTCCGTGAACTTGATAAATCAATTGAAGAAGCCGCTTTAGATTTAGGTGCTAATCCATTGAAAGTGTTCTTTATTATTACATTGCCAATGATTGCACCGGCATTAGTTTCTGGTTGGTTATTAGCCTTTACTTTGTCTCTTGATGATGTGGTGATTGCTAATTTCGTAACAGGGCCGGGAGCAATGACATTACCGAAGTTGATCTTTTCAAAAGTGAAATTAGGCGTCGATCCGCAAGTTAATGCGCTTGCAACTATTATTTTATTGATAGTTGGTATTATCGGGTTTATTTCATGGTTATGGATGCGTCAAGCTGAACGACGTCGAATAAATGAAACTCGTATGCATTAATACACACCACACTTTCTATTATTGCCGCGCTTTGCGGCAATATTTCGTTTTAAAATCTCCGTGTTTTTTTTATCATTTTGTATTATAGTGTGACTTGTCAATCTTTTTGGCAAAATTCTCAGGGCGGGGTGTAAGTCCCCACCGGTGGTATAGCCCACGAGCGCTTAATTTGTTTTGTTAACTGTGGTGATTTTTTTATTGTTCAGTTAATTTTGACGGGTTAAGGTCAAGCAGATTTGGTGAAATTCCAAAGCCGACAGTTAAAGTCTGGATAAAAGAGAGTTGCTTATCTTTCCAATATTTGCTGAAAGGCAAAACCATGCTAGTCGAGCACTGCCCTGATTCTGGTATTTTATTTATTTGTACTTAATTAATTTAATGACTAAATAGATTATCGTTAAATGGTTGAACGGTTATTTAGAGTTGATTAAGTAAATAATGAAATGAGCAAGTGAAAATATATAGGTATTTACCATGAATCAGTTTAATTTAAATGAGTTTGGAACCCCCATCGAACGTGTCAAAAAAGCGATCGCATCAATTCAAGCCGGTCAAGGTGTGCTGGTTTTAGACGATGAAGACCGTGAAAACGAAGGCGATATTATTTGGGCTGCCGAGTCTATTACTAGCCAGCAAATGGCGCTGACGATTCGTTACGGGAGTGGCATTGTTTGTTTATGTTTGCCACAAAAACGTTGTGATGAGTTACATTTGCCAATGATGGTGGCAAATAATACCAGCAAAAACAATACAGCATTTACTATTTCGATTGAAGCTGCTAATGGAGTTACAACTGGTGTATCAGCTGCTGATCGCGTTACAACTATTAAGGCTGCGGTGAATGACAATGCTAAGCCGAGCGATCTTAATCATCCTGGGCATGTGTTTCCTTTAGTTGCTAAAGAAGGTGGTGTACTAGTTCGTCGAGGTCATACTGAAGCGTCGATTGATTTAGTGACATTAGCAGGTTTAAAACCTGCCGCAGTTCTGTGTGAGTTAACCAACGATGATGGTACTATGGCAAGAGCACCAGAAGTGGTTATGTTTGCTAAACAATATCATATGCCTGTTGTGACCATTGAAGATATTGTTGAGTATCGTAAATCGTTAGCAGTGTAGTAATAAAAAAGTGACTTTAAATAATTGTTTAAAATCATAGTAATATTAAAATATTGTTTGCTATTTATGTCATTTTCCGCCGAAAGTATCGGCGGATAGGAGTTGAAATCAACCAAGTACTTTTAATGCACAGGCTTTTGTTATTTTAACGCCGTTTTCTAATGCTGAAGTATCGAACTTCATTTCTGGGTGATGTAATCCTGGGGTTAAATCAGCACCTAATCCCCAAAAGCCAGCTTTGACATCGCGTTGACATGGATAGTTGAAAAAATCTTCTCCACCTGGAGTAAAAATTGGATCTTTTAAACCCGCTTTTCCAAGTACATCAACAATTGCTTCGGCAATAATTTGGGTGACATCGTTATCAATTTCAGCAGCTGGGATCTCTTTAGTGACATTAATATCCACTTTCGCACCGATAGATTCGGCACTGAGTTTTATTGCATTTAGAGTTTTGGCTTTGAGTTCATTCATAGCTGGGTTTGTTGAGGTTCTTAGATCCCAACATACATACGCTTCAGATGGAATGGCATTAGTTACTCCTGCATCACAAATGCAACGTGTTGCTTTGACGCTATAAGTTAAACTTGGTGCAAGGTGAATGGTGTTAACCGCCTGAATGGCGAGTGCTGCTGCATCAAGCGCATTAATGCCTAAATGTGGGCGAGCACCATGCGCAGGTATTCCATGAATATTGGCTTCAACGGTAGTGGATGCCGAATAGTACATTGCTGCTGAGGCAAAGCCTTTAGGACATTCATCTTTAGGGCGTAAATGTAAGCCGATAATCATGTCAACATCGTCAATAACGCCACCTTCAATCATGGCTAAAGCGCCTGAACCAAGCTCTTCAGCTGGTTGGAAGATCAGTTTTAATCGTCCTTTTTTGATGTTGTTTTCTTTTATTAGTTCTTGTGCCGCAGTTAATAATATTGATGAGTGGCCGTCATGACCACATGTGTGCCTTGCACAATGCTTACCATCAATGATATGACCCAATGCATCCATATCAGCCCGTAAAGCAAGTACTGGACCTAGTTTTCCGCTATCATATTGGGCTACAATCCCAGTTGTATTATTAATATTACGGCTTACCTTATAACCGACTTGTTCAAGCTGCTGTGCAATATATGCCGATGTTTTGTGTTCTTCAAATCCCAATTCAGGAATTTGATGTAAATATTGATAATGTTCTAATACATTAGACATTGAGATCTCCTCGATCAAGCAATAAATCGCATAATAATCATTGCAATAAGTGCATTAAAAATACTGGTTAACATAAGCAACGGCCAGTATTTTTTAGGTACATCGGCAACGCCTAATAATCGCCCCATATATTGCAATTGTGAGCCCATCAAGAAAATAGCCGGAGTAAGAATGGTTATTGCTGTTGTATTGAGTGTGCCGCTAGTAAATAAGTTAACGGCAACACCAGTCCCCGCTGATGCTGATAACCATGCGGTCAATAGTACGGTAATGGCTTCGCCAGGTAAGCCAAAAATTTCCATGACTGGTGCACAATAAGTTCCAATTAATTGCATTATACCTAAACGTTTTAAAATTTCGGTGATAACAAATGCCATTAAGATGTTTGGCATTAAATTGTTAATGGCGATATTGAATCCTTTGCGTGCACCAATAACAAAAATATCTAAAGGATTATTTGTTTGTTTTTGTGAATTACTCATTGATAAAATCCTTTTTATAAATTGAATTTAATACCAAGCGGACCAGTATGGCGCCAACAAATTTAAGCACTAACATAATAACAAGAGGAATAAAAATTGCCACAGTCATTGAGGC
Source organism: Gilliamella sp. X-57 (assembly GCF_057063565.1). Lineage (NCBI taxonomy): Bacteria > Pseudomonadati > Pseudomonadota > Gammaproteobacteria > Orbales > Orbaceae > Gilliamella > Gilliamella sp. X-57. The sequence continues at coordinate 55,492 of NZ_JBXSQI010000003.1, forward strand.
AAATAATGCTGAACCAATCGAAAAGTAGTTATTGATTAAACCTGCACCAGAATATTGCCAAGCACTAATAATGATCAAATCTTTTTTGGTAATTTGCTTTTCGTCATATAACTCTTTGGTTAATACCGCACCTGCATCAGTGCTTTGTAGATCGGTAATTAGTGCAAGTCCTGTTTTGCCTGGAACGCCTAAAATTGGTTTTAATAATGGCGTTAACAATTTGTGTGCTGCACGGATTGTGCCGTAATGGGTAAAGATCTCTAACACACCTAACGCTAACATAACTGTTGGTATAAGAGATAAAGCAAAAATAAATCCAGCTCTTGCACTGTTACCCCCTTCGCCTACAAAGGTGTTTTTTTCGGGATGGAGCATGGTGCCAAATTTACCACTTAAGCTAGTAAAATCAAATGCGCCTAACCATTCTTTACCTTCTACATTAAAAAACAAGCCTGAAAAAAACAAAATTGCTACTACTAGTGACACGTAAGCTTTTATACCTACTTTAAATTCATTATCTGAGTTTTTTGACATGCTATCTTCCCTTTATTTTATTATGTTTAACTTTTTGATATATCCTATAATTAGCGATACTTAATAAGCGCGAAAAGCGTTTAATCTATTTTTCAGTCAAAAAATAGTCTAAAAGTGCTATTTTAGCATTCTATAACAATTTTAAATAAAATCGAAAAGTATAACTATTTTTATTTTTTTCTAATAATTCATCTATTTTTTTTATATCTTGCTAAAAAGATACGATGCGATAATATATTGGAGTTAGTAAGCCAACTTGTATAATATGTAAAATATTGAATTATACTATTTGGTCCTTGTCATTTATATTTTATCAGTATAAAATTATCTACTTAATTGAAAAATAATAATAAAAACCATGACGATGTTTCATAAACATTAGACCATTCTGATTTAGTGGTTAGAAATATATAGCAATTAAAATCTTTTGGTGGCAAATTTTCTATTTGCGAACCATCTTTTGTTTAACCATTGCTTATCGGCAATAGAGCATAATCAAGCATTATATTTAAAATATAGTACAGCAAAAGATAAAATAGCAAAAGCGAGGTAGCTATGTTTAGCGTGAATAAAGAGTGGGCATTTGTGATGCTGACCTGCTTTTTTGAATTGTGTTGGATTTTGGGGTTTAGCATCGCAACAGAGCTTTGGCAATGGGTTATTATTGTGTCTCTTATTATTGTTGATTTTACATTCTTGACCAATGCCTGTAAGACAATACCTACAGGCACGGTTTATGCTATATTTTCGGGCGTTGGTGCGGTTGGTGCAACAGTAATTGATATATTGCTTTTTGACAAAGAAATTAAGTTAATTCAGCTTTTTTTTGTGGCACTAATTATTATTGGTGTTGTACAACTCAAACGAGCTGATAGCTAATATTATAATATAAGGACAATTTTAATCATGGGATGGCTGTTGATATTAATTGCATCAGTTTTTGAAGTAATTGGTGCAATTGGCCTTAAGCTATATGCAGAGCAAAAAAGTCTGCTTAGACTTGTTTTGTATTGGGGGGGGTTTTTTGTTTCTTTTATACTTTTTTACTTTTCACTTCATTATCTTGAATTGAGCATTGTGTACCCTGTTTGGGTTGGCCTTGGCACATCGGGAGCGGTGCTAGCTAATATGCTGCTATTTAATGAACCTAAAAACACACCTCGGTTATTTGGGCTGGCCATTATTATCATAGGTGTTGTGGGTTTACATTCTACTTTATAATGAGTTATGACTGAATTAATAAATAAAAAAACCGGAGATAAACTCCGGTAACGCAAAGCGTAAGTAAGATAAGGATGAATGAATAAAAATGAAATTAAATTTCGTTAGCATGCTCTTTTAAGAAACTTGCAACGCCTTTAGGATTTGCTTGCATACCTTTTTTACCTTTTTCCCATTGTGCTGGGCAAACTTCGCCGTGTTCTTCATGGAATTGGAACGCATCAACAATACGGATCATTTCGTCAATATTACGACCAATTGGTAAATCATTGATTGTTTCATGACGTACAATTCCTGATTTATCAATAAAGAATGAAGCACGTAGTGCAACACCAGCTTCTGGATGTTCAACGCCATAAGCTTGCATAATTGAGTGTTTGATATCCGCAATAATTGGGAACTTGACTTCACCAATACCGCCTTTTTCTTGAGGTGTATTGCGCCATGCATTATGTACATATTCAGAGTCCATAGAAACACCGATGACTTCAACCCCTCGTTTTTTAAATTCTTCTAGGCGGTTATCAAATGCGATAATTTCTGATGGGCAAACAAAAGTAAAGTCCATTGGCCAAAAGAAGATAACGGCATATTTACCTTGAATATGTTGTGATAAATTGAAGTTGTTAACAATTTCACCAGAGCCTAAAACAGCGGTTGATGTAAAGTCTGGGGCTTGTCGGGTGACTAATGTCATAGTGGTTCTCCTTAATAAATAAATGTAAAGCATATTGCGTAGCATTATAGCAATTAAAACCTATTGTCCAAGTTGTTATAAGCAATCGATATCATAAGTTTTAGCTATTGAATATTCAATTATCATTTGATATTAGTAATTGATTTTTTGGGTTTGCCTTTATTTTTAGTGTCACGATGGCGCTGTTTTACTTTTTTCTTTTTTGCCTGCTCTTGTTTTTTGCTTGTGCTTTTTTGTTTGGCTTTTTGTGAGGGCTTTTTCTTAGTTGTCGGTTTTGGCGCTTTTGTTTTAGGACGCAATTCGTCAATTATTCTTAACTTGATCGGTTCTTGAATGTAGCGCTCAATTTTTTGCAACAAATCGTTATCATGTGCTTCGACTAGTGTTATTGCAGTGCCTTTTTTCCCTGCGCGAGCAGTGCGACCAATGCGGTGCAAGTAAACATCTGCGGTTTTCGGGGCATCAAAATTAATAACGTGGGTGATATCGTCAATATCAATTCCACGTGCTGCAACATCAGTTGCAACCAGTACATTAACAGTATTATTGCTAATTCTTTTGATTGCTTCGTTGCGTTTTGCTTGTACCATTTCGCCTTCTAAATAGCAACTGTGGATGCCAGCTTGATGCAGTAGGTTAACTAATTCGTGCACACGTTCACGTTTACGAACAAATACAATGGTTTTTTTTAATTCTTGTTGTTTTAATAAATGAGTAAGTAGTGCCACTTTATGGGGTAAGTCGTCAGCACGATAATAGAATTGTAAGATCTTTTTTCGCTCTTTACGTGATGGATCGGCATTGATTTCAATTGGTGTATTTAAAATACGACTGGCAAAATTATGCAGCCCTTCGCCTTCAAGTGTAGCTGAAAATAATAAAGTTTGCTTACGCCAGCGAGTTTCGGCTGATATGGTTTCGACATCTTGCGAAAAGCCCATGTCTAGCATGCGATCCGCTTCATCTAAAATCAACATTTCAACAGCTCGACAATCGAAATTCTCTTCTTTTATATATTGTAATAATCGACCTGTTGTTGCTATAACGATATCTTGGTTTTTACTAAATACCTCGGCGTGATTCATATAAGCAACACCGCCGGTAATAGTTGCAATACTTAAATGGGTGGATTCGGTTACTAATTTTGCTTGTTCGGCAATTTGCATAGCAAGCTCACGCGTTGGTGTTAAAATCAAAATGCGTGGTGGACCTGGTTTACGACGTGGAAAGTCCAATAAATGTTGTACAGCAGGAATTAAAAAAGCCAGTGTTTTACCGGTACCCGTAGGCGCGGAGCCTAAAATATCTTTGCCATCTAAAGCAACGGGGATGGTTTGCGCTTGGATAACTGTTGGAGTATTTATATTTTGTGCTTGAAGATTGTGAATTAATATATCATCTAATTCTAAATCAGAAAAAGTGTATGCTGTCATAGTGTTCTTGTTATCTAAAATTATAGGGCACATTATAACGGCAATTGTTATAACTACAATCAATAAAAGTGTGATGGATTATTATTCGTTCCTTATGGGGTGTTTCATTGTATGCAATTTGTTGTGATTTAACAGTCTATTTGTGTGTCTAATAATTACACGCTTTATTTCAGCAAAACTTATCATCGCTGGTTATTTATGGTAAGATTAAGGGTATTATTATATCATGCAAAGCGATTATTTTTTACACAGTGGAAATGAAATTAATTTAATTAGTTTGGTGCTTAACCATTTTGTCAGTTAACGCAAATTAACTTAAAATTCCATATTAAATAGTACGCCTATAATCAATATCAGATAATGACTATGACTGAATGTTTCTCGAATGATAACTATAATCGACAATTAGAAAAAAAAATAGATAATTTAAAAGCATTATTATCAGACTTTTCACTTCCCGAATTAGCTGTATATTCATCGCCTATTAGCCATTATCGTATGCGTGCTGAGTTTAGAATCTGGCATGATGGCGAAGATCTTTATCATATTATGTATGATAAAAAAACAAAAAAAAGGGTTAGGATTGATCAATTTCCCATCGCAACTAAACTCATTAATCAAGCCATGCAGGCGATTTTACCTTTGTTACAACATAATCAGTTGCTTCGCCATTTATTGTTTCAAATTGATTATTTTTCGACATTAAGTGGTGAGTTATTAATTACGCTTTTGTATCACAAAAAATTAAGCGATGAGTGGATCATTGAAGCAAAAAAATTAAAAGAGCAATTAGCTGAACAGGGCATAGATGCCAGTATTGTCGGGCGAGCTAGTAATCAAAAAATAGCGATTGATGTTGATTATATTGATGAAGCTTTGCCAGTAATGGATAAGACGTTTCTTTATCGCCAAGTTGAAAATAGTTTTACTCAACCTAATGCTGCGGTAAATATTAAAATGCTACAGTGGGCTGTATCTGTTACTAAAAACTCATCGGGTGATTTACTTGAGTTTTATTGTGGTAATGGTAACTTTTCAATAGCGTTGGCGCAAAACTTTCGTAAAGTGTTGGCAACCGAAATTGCTAAAGCATCGGTTTATTCAGCTCAGTATAATATTGCAGTTAACCACATTGATAATCTTATTGTTGTACGATTATCGGCCGAAGAATTTACTAGTGCAATTAAAAAAGAACGCGAGTTTAATCGTTTAAAAGGAATTAATTTAGATGATTATCAGTGTGATACGGTACTTGTTGATCCACCCCGTGGTGGATTGGATTTAAATACCATTGAGATATTGACATCCTATAAAACTATTATTTATATTTCGTGTAATCCTTATACATTGCGTGATAATTTGCAGTTATTGACCAAGACACATTCAATTCAACATTTGGCTATGTTTGATCAGTTTCCTTATACCGAACATATCGAAACAGGTATTGTGTTGTGTAAAAAATAACAGGATATAATATTCAAAATAGGATATTTTTGCTAAAATATCCTCATATTTATACCTTACTACTTATTGTTTCAAGTATACATACATAGTTACATAGATTTATAATAAAAAAAACCCTAGGTAAACTAGGGCTGCATTAAATTGCAAGGAATGGATGAAAGGAAATAAAACAATGAAACAATAATGTCTAGCCTCATGAATCATTGTGTAGCTACTATAGCAAAGACAAACAAACTTATTAATGACATGATCATTACAAAATAGTCATTAAACTATCATGTTTGGTTTGGCGTCTATCATTTATTCTGTTGTGATATTAGGCAATTTCGACAACAGACAAATAACAAAGGAAGTATTCAAACATGAAATTGTTAGTAGTTGAAGATGAGCAAAAAACAGGCGAGTATCTTCGCCAAGGTTTAATTGAATCTGGATTTGTTGTTGATCTGGCAAACAATGGTCTTGATGGTTATCATAAGGCAATGACTGAGGATTATGATTTAATTATTTTAGATGTCATGTTGCCAGATATTGTTGGTTGGAAAATTGTTCAGTCGCTGCGTGAAGCAGGCAAAGATACCCAAATCATGTTACTCACGGCTATGGGGCGTGTAGAAGATAAAGTAAAAGGCCTTAACTTAGGAGCAGATGATTATTTAGTAAAACCTTTTTCATTTGCTGAATTATTGGCACGAGTTAAATCAATGCTTCGACGTAATGTGCCTCAAGTTAATAATTCTCAATTGAGTATTGCTGATCTGGTCATGGATCTCCCTAAACGGACGGTAACACGTGGTGATAAACGTATTGATTTAACTAATAAAGAGTTTTTATTATTAGAGTATTTTTTACGTTATCCGGGCGAAGTGTTACCACGCTCGCTAATTGCTTCTCAAGTTTGGGATATGAATTTTGATAGTGATACTAATGTAATTGATGTTGCGATTCGTCGATTACGTAATAAAATCGATGCTGATTTTGAGCCAAAATTAATTCATACAGTCCGTGGAATGGGGTATAAGTTAGATGTCTTGGATGAAAACGAATAAGTTAATCTCATTTCGTTTGCCTCTTGTTGTTTGTTTGTTAACTTGTGGCTTGCTTTATTGTTTTAGTTTTTTTATTGAACGTTCTTTTGAAAAACTTTCAATTCAACAAAATGTCTCTGAGCTAAATTCGGTTATTGACTCCATTGAACGTGAACTTGTGTATTATTCTCCAGACGATAATCGTGATGAATTTATTCAGAATTTGTTATTAATTCTAACTGGGCATCATCGTTTATTTGTTTATATCATTGATGATGCAGGTAAAATTGTTTACCGAACACGTGGACCAAATTTAGCATTTGCTAAAACTCAGATTGATTTTGACACCATTATTAAAAATCATAGCACTGATGTTTGGAATCAAGATAAAGCATCATATCGAGTTGCTGCATCAAGCGTTGTTATTGAAAATGGTAAACAATATACAACTATAGCTGCTGTTGGTCGTGATTTACATATTGAATTTATTCAGCGATTACACGATGGTTTAGGATTACTTATTGGTATTGCTTGTATTTTGGCATTAATTGGTTCTTTTATTAGTATCTATTTTACCCAAAAACCGATTAATCGATTGATTAAAAAGATCGAAAAAATTAATCTTAAAAGCTTGAATTACCGTATTCCTACATCGCTGGTTCCCATTAAATACGTTAGCTTAGTCAAAGCATTTAATAATATGCTTAATCGTATGGAGGATGTGTTTCAGCGTCAACGCAATTTCACGGCAGATATTGCCCATGAAATGCGAACACCGATTACCAATCTAACAACTCAAACGCAAATTGTGCTGAGTAATGCTAGATCGACGAATGAATACCGTGAGATTTTATATTCTAATTTAGAAGAATACGAAAAAATGTCGCAGATGATTTCTGATATGCTATTTTTAGCTCAAGCAGATAATCGTCAACTGGTACCTAATTTAATTGATATTGATTTACATGATATGATCACCATGATGTGTGAGTATTTTGAACCACTTACTGATGAGAAAAATATTATCTTTAATCTTGAAGGTAATTGTTCCCATATTCAAGGGGATAAGATGATGTTAGGGCGAGCAATTAGTAATATTTTATCCAATGCAATTCGTTATACACCAGAAAACCAAATTATCACTATAACTTTAAACCAAGTCAGTGAGAAACGCATTAGGATTATTATAGCTAACCCGGGTAAAAAAATTGATAGCAAACATTTGCCACATCTTTTTGAGCGGTTTTATCGGGTTGATGAATCACGTCACCGTAATGGTAAAGATCGTTCGGGTACAGGCATAGGGCTTGCGATCGTTAAATCCATTGTTGAAACACATAAAGGCTCTATTTATGCTGAATCTGATGAGCAATCTACGAGATTTATTATTAATTTACCAACGGCTATTTAACATCAAAGTCGCTTATCAATAAATTAGCTGCTGTATAAGCAGCTTTTTCTTTTAGTTCTTGCGGTACATGATCGTTACGGACAATGTCGTCCAACACTTGCATGACAGCGCCTAAGGCATCTTCAATATAACCTAGTTCATTACTGCCAATTTGCGCATATTTTTCACAAATAAGTGCGCTATATTGATTTATTAACTTCATTTTTTGATTCCACCTATAAAAAGTTAGTTAAGCGCTGATAAACTTGCTCAGCTTGAATGGTTTGCATGCTTTTCTCTTTTGAGATAATGCTGAATTGATTTTTTCCATAGCCACCGATTAAATTTGGATCGGTTTGGCCAAATAAAGTAATGTTAGGACGATCCAATGCGGCAGTTAAGTGACTTAATCCTGTATCAACCGAAACAACCGCTTTTGCTCCAGCAATAATCCTTGCTATGTTAGAAAGTGGAAGTTTGGGAAGAACTTCGACATGTTGAAAGCCTTGAGCTAAGCGAATTGCTCGTGCTTGTTCATGTGGCGCCCCCCAAGGTAGCTTTATTCTTAATCCTGTCGGTTCAACTAATTTAATTAATTTTCGCCAAGCGTCTTCATTCCAATGCTTTTCATCGCGTGTTGTTGCATGTAAAAAAATTAGATACTGCTGATTATCGCTAGGTAGTGAAGATAAAAAGTGGCGCGCAATGGCATAATCACCCATTGAATTAGGTAGCTTGTACTGTAGACTTTGCGCAAACAGTAATCTAATACGCTCAATGGCATGCATCTGTTTGGGTACATTGTGTTTTACATCATAAAACCAACTGGCAATGGGTTCTTTAATGCTGTTTCGATCTAAACCATGCTTAATGCCTTGAGCTTTACGAGTAATAAGAAATGCACTTTTAATGAGTCCTTGCGCATCAATAATCACATCATATTGTTGTTGTCTTAAGGTATTAATAAAATCATGTCGCTCTTGGCGAATTGATTTAGCAAACCAATTTTTTCGCCAGCGTCTTATTGCAACAGGGAGCACTTTATTTACTGCAAAGTGCCAGCTGGGTATTTGGGCAAAATTTTCTTCTACTACCCAATCAAAAGTGATATCAGGTAAGTTGTTAGTAGCATCCGTTAATGCCGGTAGAGTATGGAGCACATCCCCCATGGATGACGTTTTAATCACTAATACTCGCATTATTCATTACTCTTTTGGCAACGTATGATAAGTTTCATCAAGGTTTCAAATACAATATCGGGTTTAATATCGATTAGACTTTGATGATAACCTTGTTCGGCATCGCCTTTACGGACGCGATGGTATCCGGTAATTAGGCGGATAACTTTGGCTTTATCAGACAGTGGTGGGGTAAAATCAGGGCTACTTGGTCCATAAAGTGCAACTAGAGGTCTGTCTAAAGCGGCAGCAATATGCATTAATCCTGAGTCATTAGTCACAATGGCTTTACAAGCTGCAATTAAACTAACTGCTTGCTCTAATTCGGTTTGACCGGCTAGATTAATGCACTTATCGCGATGTATCATTTTGGCAAGGATTTGTTCACCCACTATACGATCATTTTTGGAACCCAAAATAATAACTTTGGCGTGTTGTTGAACTAGCATATCAGCAAGAGCGGCGTAATGATAATCGGGCCAACGTTTTGCCGGCCCAAATTCAGCCCCTGGACAAAAGCCAATTAATGGTTCATCTTGTGTAATTGCAAAGGTTAAAAGGGCTTGAATTATTTCGTCTTGTTCAACATTGAGTTTTGGCCATAACAAGGGTTGTGGTAAATCAGAAGACGAATGAATTTTATCTTTGGGATATGCAAGGGCAATATAGCGTTCAACCATTAACGGAAATGCCTGTTTATCGAGTTTTCGCAGGTCATTTAATAATCCATAGCGAATTTCACCTTTCCAGCCTGTGCGCTTAGGAATTTTTGCGAAAAATGGAATCATTGCCGATTTGAAAGAATTAGGCAACACAATTGCCTGATCATAATGGTTATCACGCAGTGATTTTCCTATTTCGCGACGTTTTGCTAAAGCAAACTCACCATGGCCTAATGGCATTGCAATTGCTTGATTTACTTCTGGCATTTTATTTAACAGCGCTCGACACCAAGCCGGTGCTAATACATCAATTTGATTATTAGAATCAAGTTGTTTTAATGTGCGATACAAACTTTGCGACATCATCATATCGCCAACCCATGAAGGACCAATAATGAGTGTTTTCATTTAATTAATTCCCTTTATTGTTCATTGAGCCATTTCATATATTCCGCAGTTCCTTCAGCAACAGTTTTAAATTCGATTGGACATGTTGTTTGTCTAAATTTAGTCATATCAGCTTGAGTATAGCTTTGGTAACGCCCTTTTAGATGCTCAGGGAAAGGAATATAATCAATTTCGCCTTTTTTATGATAGTTAAGTACCGCATCAGCAACAGCTTGAAATGATTCTGCTCGACCTGTTCCACAGTTATAAATGCCCGAGATTTTGTTTTTCCAGAACCATAAATTGACCGCAACGACATCACCAACATAAATAAAGTCACGTTTAAAATTCTCACTACCAGCAAAGAGTTTTGGTTTTTCACCTTTGTTAATCTGTTCATTTAAATGAAATGCAACACTTGCCATGCTACCTTTGTGCGATTCGCGAGGTCCATAGACATTAAAATAACGGAATCCGCAAACTGGTGAATTAGCTTGGGGTAATAGTTGTCTTACGTATAGGTCGAATAAGAACTTAGAATATCCATAAACATTTAAAGGTTTTTCGTAAGCGCGATCTTCAATAAAGTTATCACTGCGTCCACCATAAGTTGCGGCAGATGATGCATATAAAAATGGAATGTTGAAGTCTAAACAGTAATGCAGTAAGTCTTTTGAATAGTCATAGTTGTTTTCCATCATAAATTTACCATCCCATTCAGTGGTTGATGAACAAGCACCTTGGTGAAAAACAACATCAATATCGAGATCTTCATGACTAATAATAGCTGCGATAAACTCGTCTTTATCCATATAATCGGCAATATCTAGATCAGCCAAATTGGCAAATTTAGTGCCGTCGGTTAAATCATCAACAACTAAAATGTCTTTATGTCCTAGATCATTTAGACCTTTCACAATATTACTACCAATAAATCCAGCACCGCCAGTTACAACAATCATGCTTATTTTCCTTAACCAATAAAATTAATCTGCTTATCATACCGATTTATGGCAAAATTTTCGAGTAATCATTTAAAAATGCATGGTGAGTACGGGTTTATTTATGAGTTTATTTTATTTTTTGCGGTAACTAATATATATCTTGCTAAATTAAGATAAGGTTCAATTTGGCAATACTTTTGTTCAAGTTCTAATAACTGCTCAAAGTGAGTTTCGGCCTTGGAGTTATTGGTAAGATAATCATGAAAAATGCGAATCCCTGTTTTTTGTAAGATAGTAAAATCTAACTGTGTCAGCCAGTGATATACGTCTGTTGGAACTCTTGGAAAATCAGGAGAAAGTGTCTTTTTTTTGCGTTTAGCTAAACCCGATTGCGTGTAACCAAAATTGCCTAATGTAACGGTTTTAAATAAAAGCGCATGATAGTTATAAAACATTAACGATAAATAACCCTCAGGGTTTAGATGTTTTTTTAATGATGTTATTAATTCAATTGGCTCAGCTATCCATTCTAAAACTGCATGACAAATGACTAAATCAAACTGTTGGCTAATTAAGTTATCGAGCTGTTGAATAGGGCAGCAAAGACAATTTATATTTACCTTTTCTGCTTGAGCTTTTTGTTTTGCCACTGCCAGCATTTGTTCAGAAATATCACAGAGTGTTACTTGATGTCCAAGCTTGGCAAGTCTGCAGGCGATTTGGCCTTGCCCACCGCCGGCATCAAGTATGGTTAGTGGCTTATTGGTTGGATAAGTTGATAAAATTTTTTCTAGTTCTTTCCATACTACCGCTTCGCGAATTTTGCCTTTGGTTGTGCCATAAATATTTTGTGCAAATTTATTGCTGATGTCATCAAAATTACGATCTTGTTTATTCATGAGTTATTTTTGATTGTTTAACTGTTTTGCTTCATCATTTATTTGTGCTATTTTAGCTGCCATCAGGCTATAGCACTGTTCCATTAAGGCTCTAGCATCTTCTTTGCCCAGATCTTTTGTTTCGACAGGATCTAGCATTTCAATAATAACATACCCATTATTTAGACGATTAAGCTTGATATCATTGGTTTGCGATACACAAATTGGCACAATGGGTACACCAGCTGCAATTGCGGCTTTAAATGCGCCTGTTTTAAACGGTAACAATCCACGTCCACGGCTACGAGTACCTTCTGGAAACATCCAAATAGATATGCCACGTTTTTTGATTTCATTGACAACTTGTTCAATTGTATCGCGAGCTTTTGATTTATTATTACGATCAATAAGAATATTGCCGGTAAGGTAATAAAGTTGTCCAAAAAATGGAATCCAAGCCAGACTTTTTTTACCGACCGTGACTGTTTTAGGCTGTACCACATCACCTGCTACAACGACATCATAGTTATCTTGGTGATTGGCAATATAGACGCAGCTACCCATTTTTCTAATATCAGGGGAGAGGCGAGTATCAACTTTCACACCGAATATTGGTTTAAAGAAAAAACTAAATAAATGTGCAAATCTTGCCACATTTTTAGGATTTCTTGGATTGAATAAGCAAAATAGAGTGCCTAACACGCAAATGACAATACCAATAATAACAACACTAATTAAGCGAAAGAGAAATACCATAATTTACCTCATAAGTTAACTTCACGTATTATATACATAATCTAAACTAATATACAGTTTGTTAAATACTGTTGTTAAAGGGAAATTTATGCATAAATCGACGATTATTTGGAATGAAAATCAGATGCCTGTTTCTGTTCATTTTGATGATGTGTATTTTAATACCGAAGGCGCTATTGACGAAACAAGGTACGTATTTATTGAAGGTAATGATTTAACTCAGCGTTTTTTAGAGCATAAGCAAAATACATTTATTGTTGGCGAAACAGGTTTTGGTTCGGGACTAAGTTTTTTGATTTTATGGCAAACGTTTTTAAATTTTAGAAGTCAGCATCCGCATCATATACTTAAACATCTTGCTTTTTTCAGTGTCGAAAAGTATCCATTATCATTAGATGAACTTATAAAGGTGCATGATAATGTGATTTATAAAAATGAAATGTTATTTTCGTTAGCAAAACAACTTCAGGCTAGTTTGATTGATTCTACTTGCCGGTTTGAAAACGTTAGTTTAACAATATGTTATGATGATATTCGCTATTTTTCTGATTTTTTAGCGAAGCAAAATGTATTGATTGATGCTTGGTTTTTTGATGGATTTTCTCCAGCTAAAAATCCTGATATGTGGTCAGAACCATTATTTAAAGATTGTTATGCATTGACGGCAACAAATGGTTCTTTTGCCACGTTTACTGCGGCTGGATTTGTGCGACGAAATTTGCTGAATGCTGGATTCAAAGTGCACAAACGCAAAGGATTTGGGGTAAAACGCGAAATGTTAATTGGGTATAAAGATGTGTAACCTTGCCAAGGTAATTGGCAAGGTAAAACGATGGATAAGTTTTATTTGGTTTAAAAATCAAATTGATAAATCAGATCTAATGTTTGTGCTAAGCTTGATGTAGCATCTAAATAGAGACTAGGCATTAGGCGGTAACGCAAAGTAAAAGTGGCCAGTGAATCAAATATGCCTACGCCATACTTGAGTTGTAAGTTAGGTAATATGTAACCACTCACCACAACTTTAGAGTTATTACCTGCACCTTGCGTATCAAGTGTTAGATTTTTGATACCAAATGCATTACCGATATCGCCAATATATTTACCGGTTTTTGCTGTGCCAATACCAACGAGTAATGCGGTCATCATGTCACTGTCACTTTGTTCCGCACTATCAAGTCCTTGACCCCGAATTAAGTAGGAAAGGGCTTCTTGCTGTGACATGGCCGGATCTGAAAACACTTCAATTTTAGGCGATTCCGAGGATCCTGTAACCCGAATTCCCGCCATGATATTACTATTATCCATAGATTCAGGATTACGGATTGCTTCAATGTCAAGCATGGCTTGATCTGTCGAGCCTGAAAATGTAATTATGCCTTTGTGGATAACCAAATCCTGTCCATAAGCATGGAATCGGCCTGTCGGAATCAAAACCTCGCCATGCAGATCAAGCCCCTTATTGGTTTGTGCCGCAATCAAGTTGCCTTTAAGTGAGGCTTTTAATCCAAAAGCATCGACCATAACTTGATCACCAATAGCAATTTCAAGATGGCTAAAGATTTTCATACCAAATTTTTGTGGATTAATTTCTTTTCGATTTATATCGAGCATTACTTCATCTGGTGATACATCAATACTCGATGATGGAAGTGATTCAACCGTTATTTTACCTTTTGGAATGCTCACTTTACCTAATAATGCTAGTTCATCTTGTGTTGCACTGATTTTAATATCGGGAACGATGGTCATAGCAATCATTGGTGGCACAGACACTTCCATGGCAGCGCCATTAACCGTTAACGAGGCTTGCCATTTATCAAAAGTGTTCCAGCTGGCATTACCATTAATATTAACATTGCCAGCTTGTGTAGCTAAAATACCTTTTAAAGTAGATGATTTACCCGTGAAATTGACATCAAACTTAGCTGATTTTACATCAATTGGTAATTGGCTTGATTTTATTTCACTATTTTGTAAGTTAATGTTACCTGTAAGCAATGGGTCATTGAGTGATCCAGAAAATTTAACCTTACCATTAATGGCTCCTTTGGCATAATCTTTGCTATCTAATAACGGATTAATAATTGCTAACGCCAAATGATCGATATTTAATTGGCCACTTAATGCTTTTTGATTAATTGGATCTGTTATAACGATATTCCCGCTAATTTTTCCTAGTTTATTTAGGCCAAAAATCCAATCTAATTTAGCTTGTTGTTCATTAAATTCTGCATCAATCTTAAAAAGATCGAAAGGAAGTGGCAACGACTGCGAGGTCACCATTTGTTGAATATAAACATCATGGCTGGTTATATTTGCTTTTATTGATGGTATTTCAGTGTCATTTTTAAATTGGATGATGACTTTACCATTTACATTACCAGTAAGTTTGGTTTCACCATCATTAGGTATCGGTAGTTTAGATAGATTAATTTCTTTTAAAGTAATACTCGTATCGCTGTTTTTAGTTAGCGAAAATTGTTTATCAAGGCAAATAGTTGATTTTCCATTTATCCAGCAATGGGAATTAATGGTTGGAATTTGATTATTCACATCATAAGCTAAATCCATAGATTTAGCGAGTTGCCAATTATTGTTCTTGCCTAAATTAAGTAGGGCATGTGGAATGGTTGCACTCCATTTTGTGCGTGCTTTATCAAGCTGTCCAGTTAGTGAGGTCTTTAATGATGCTGGCTCACCATCAATATTAACGGTTAAAGTATGCTGCCTTTCACTGCCAGATAGATCAATAGTTGCTTTTTTGATGGTTTTGCTTGGCAATTCTATTGATTGACCGGTTAGTTTGATGTTACCACTGACTTGATTTTTATATTCAACTTTGCCAACAAGATTGGCTTTAGCAACTTTGATCGTGTCAAAAGAAAGTGAGTTAACCAACAAATTGGTATCAATAGTGGTATTGCTAGCAGCGCCATTGAGTTTAATATTGCCCGCAATTGATCCTTGCATGCCCTCAATCAATAGCGATAGTGATTCGAAATTTAACTTCGCAAGTAAGCTGCCTCTTTCACTTGAGCCATTTAAATTGAGCTGATTTTTCCCCCATTTAATCGCAAAATCATCTGCAGTGGCTTTATTTTCAGAGTTAACAAATAGATTACCTGATGTCGAAAAATCGGCATGTTTGATATTACCTTTTAACTGTAAATTGGACAAATTAAATGCCCATTTGTCTCTCTCTAGCGAGCCGGTTGTTTTCAATTGTCCGTTTAATCGAATTGGATAATTTGGTAATTCTTTGGTGATATCAACGTTATTGAGTTTTATGTCGGTATCCCATTGCAGGGCTTGTTGCCAATTTGCAGTTCCTGCTATATTAATTTCACCTTGAGGTAATTTAATTATGCCATGGTCGATTATTGCACCTTGATTGGTGCCTGTACCAGCAATATCAAACATAGTATTGGCTAATTGTTCTCCTTTTATATGACCTTTAGCTGACATTTGATACTGCTGCACGTTACCATTTATTGATGCATCAAAATCATTTAATTCATATTGCGCTTGCCCTTCCATTGGCCATTGAATATGCTTACCTTCGAATTGGGTCATGATAGGTAGGTATTTTTCAATAAAATTGATGTGTCCACTTAGTTTCATCTGATTTGAACCGTTCATGGTTGTATTGACTAACAACTCACCCAGCAATTTTCCTGAAAACTGTGCATCAAATTGGTTTTGTTCGGTACTTGCTTTCACTAACGCTAGTACTGGCCAATCGTCATATAATGTGATTTCGCCCGAAACCGAAGCATGTCCGCTTGCGTAAGGGGTGGTAGCATCTGTATCGACTTGTTTTACAATGATACGACTATTAACGATATTAGTTTGAATGACAACGTTATTGAATCGATAATCTTGCCCCCCCATATGTAATAACCAGTTATTACCAGTTAAACTTGTCACATTAATATTTAATGGAATATTAACTTGAGGTAATGAGTCAATCAGTGGTTGATTAAAAAGTTGGCTGATTTTTTCATTAAGCGAGATATCTTCAACTGTTGCTTTAACGGGTGCATTGGTTATTTTATTATCCGCAAAAATAGCGCTTAAATCTGTTGCTACAGCCGGATAAACATAAATTTGATTATTAACCCACGTTGCTTTACCAGTAAAGTCTGACATACCAAATTGCATATCATCAACGGTGACTTTTATCTTTGTTAGGTGGGTATTTTTAAGATCTATAGGTAACGGTGTTTTAAGTTCAAAACGTATTTCTGTGCTGGGCTCTTCGCTAGGTGAACTATCTATTTGTTCGGTATTAATTGAAACATTTACACCATTGGCATTAAATTGATTGATACAGATTTCGGTTTTTAATAAACAAAGTCCAGTAAGTGAA
The DNA here is from genome assembly GCF_057063565.1 of Gilliamella sp. X-57. Classification (NCBI taxonomy): domain Bacteria; kingdom Pseudomonadati; phylum Pseudomonadota; class Gammaproteobacteria; order Orbales; family Orbaceae; genus Gilliamella; species Gilliamella sp. X-57. The sequence continues at coordinate 72,436 of NZ_JBXSQI010000003.1, forward strand.
AGTGAGGCATCATTGACTTGAACATTAACACCTGGTAATTGTAGCGAAAGACCTTGAATATGCAGATTATGGAAGGTTCCCTCAACTTGTGTTATCTTTAACTCAGGTAAAAATTTATTTAAAACATAAGTGGTTAGTCTGACCCCTATACTTGTGTATATAAATAGAATAACAAAGGCAATTAGAAAAACGAAAACAGATAAAATGGCAACGCTTCGCTTTTTCCATTTATATATCCGTTTCAGGTTTTTAATTTTTTTTATTCTAACAGAATTTGTTGTCATATTATAATTCGCTTCCTAGGCCAATGTATAGGTGAATAGAACCAGTGTCTTTGTTGAGCGGTGTTGCTAAATCAATTTTTATTGGTCCAACAGGTGATGCCCAACGGATACCCAATCCTGTCCCAGTATAAAATTTGGTTTTATCAACTTTGTCTATAGCTTCGCCTGTATCTACAAACGCAGCTCCCCACCATGATCCAGATAAATTATATTGATATTCAAGCGAACCGGTAATGAGTTTAGAGGCACCTTTTAACTTGTCTTTTTTATCCTTAGGTGAAATAGATTGATAACTGTAACCTCGAATACTGCGTTCACCACCGGCAAAAAATCTGAATGAAGGTGGAACTCGGTCAAAATTGTTTGCTTGTATAATGCCAAAATTACCGCGGACTATAAATCGGTGCGATTTTTTTAGTGATCGAATCCAAGTTTGCTGTGCTTGAAAGCGTACAAAATTAATATCTGAACCTAATTCCTTTCCAGCTGCTTCAACAGAGTAACGCTGCGAATCGCCCCACATCGCTAATAATTCACCATCGGAACGGATTCTTGATAAGCTAAGCGAAGGATAATACAAAAATGTTTTAAAACTTGCATCACCTTGGGTAAAATCATCTTGTAACACATTGAAACCTAATGCTGTTTGCCATCCATAAAAATTATCCCAGTTGCGTAAAGCTCCGAACGTATAAGATCGCGAATAGGTATCATTGTTATCAATCTTTTTATAACCACCTTGGATAGTGTAATATTGCTCTAAAGGCGATTTTTTTAACGGGATTTTGTAACTCATAGTGACCAGTTGTTCTGGTGAAGATAGCGATAAGTTACTTTGAAAACTTTGTCCTCGGCTATTGATCCAAGGTTTATTCCAACCAATTTTACCGTGCACACCGTTATCAGTTGAAAAGCCTAATCCTAAATCCATATTATTTTTTTTACGGGGTGAAGTTTCTACATCGATGGGAAGTACTTTATCTTCTGTTAAATGAGGAAAATCCGGGACAACCACCACCGAATTAAACCAATTTGTTGAGGTAAGGCGTCTATTTAATGATGACAACTGCTCGGCTGTATATTCCTCACCTTCTTTAAATGGCACAATATTAGCTAAATAATCATCACGGATTTTGGCATTATGAAAAGTAACTTTACCCAATCGATAGCGTCTACCTGTCGTATAATCAATATTCCAGAAGGCTTGATGCTTAGACATTAAGACAGCTAACTGATGTTTAGGCATATTTGCATCAAAGTAACCTTTTTTTAATGATAAATTTTGCAGACTTTTCTTAAATGATTCGTAAATACCATGATTTAACACATCGCCAATTTTGGGTAAATTATTTTTTAGCAAATATTCAAAATCGGGATCTTTTTGTCCGTCCCCAGTAATATTGACATTGAGCTGCTCAACTAATACGGGTTCGCCAGGCGATATACTAACAACAAGCACTTTAGGGTTTTGTGCGTTATATTCAAAAGTAGGGGAGTAGTAACCTAAAGCGCGTAGTGCTTTTTGGGCTTCACTTTCAAAATAACGCTTAAAATTTGGGGTATCACTAACTTTGTCTGGTGTAATTAATGAAGTACGCGCCTCCACATTATCAGCAAGTTCTCCTGTTAATCCCTTAATGGATAATTTCATATCAGCATAACTTGCTGTAGCTACCATCGCTAAAAGTAAACCTAATGAACAGGAAAATCGCGACACATACACCTCGTATAATATTAAGATTCAAGTAAAGTGACATGACCAATATAGGGTAAGTGACGGTAGTGTTGAGCATAGTCAATACCATAACCCACAACAAACTCGTCAGGAATGGAAAATCCGATATATTTAACAGGAACGTTTACTTCACGCCGTGAAGGTTTATCTAGTAGTGTACAAATTTCAATACTACGTGGATGTCGCAATTTTAAAATAGCCATAACTTTGCTGAGTGTATTTCCCGTATCTATAATATCTTCGATAATCAATACATCTTTATCACGGATATCTTCGTCTAAGTCTTTTAATATTTTAACATCACGGTTACTAATAATAGCATTACCATAGCTTGATGCTGTCATAAAATCAACTTCGTGTCCGACCGTAATTGCCCTGCTCAAATCGGCCATAAAAATGAAAGAACCACGCAAAAGGCCAACTAAAATAAGTTCATTTTGGCTATCTTTATAGTCTTGACTTATTTGTTGACCTAATTCGATTACGCGCTTTTGGATATCATCAGTAGATATCATCATGTCTAATTTGTGTTTTCTCATTAATAATACTCAAATTAACTTTTAAAAAATTAAATGAGATTCTAGCAATATTCCTTGATAAAAAGAATAAGCGAACTCATTTTTTATTAAACTAACATGCGAATGGATTTTAATATTTTATACTCAAACACCTAGTTACCTGAAACTTTTTGACAACTATTTTTAATCATTTTTTTGTGTAAACGTCGTTTTTTAAAAAACTCACTTAAAATAGCGCTACATTCGTTAGCTAGTACTCCGCCTTTAATTTCTGCATAATGGTTTATACCTTGCTGAGCAAGAATATCGATAAAAGAACCTGCCGCGCCAGTTTTGTAATCACTTGCACCATATACTACACGTTTAATACGGCTATGAATAATGGCGCCAGCACACATAATACAAGGTTCAAGAGTGACATATAAAGTTGTATTAATTATGCGATAGTTATTCAAAAATTTACCCGCTTGTTCAATAGCTATTATTTCAGCGTGAGCAGTGGGATTATGCTTACTAATGGATTGATTAAAACCTTCACCAATAATTTGATTATTTTCATCAACAATCACCGCACCGACCGGGATTTCTCCTATCGATTCGGCACGATTAGCAAGCATTAATGCACGGCGCATCCAAATTTCATCTGACATTTTCAAATTACAAATTATTGAGATTTAGAACATCACGCATGTCGTATAAACCAACGGGTTGTTTGGCAAGCCAGAGTGAAGCTCTTACAGCTCCATTAGCGAATGTCATACGGCTAGATGCTTTATGACTAATTTCAACACGTTCGCCAATATCGGCAAAGATAGCAGTATGTTCTCCTACTATGTCACCGGCCCTGATAGTTGCAAAGCCGATAGCGCCTTGTGGCCTTTCACCTGTATGACCTTCGCGACAGTAAACAGCACGATCTTTTAAGTTACAATCAAGAGCCTCTGCAATTGCTTCACCCATGGCTAATGCTGTACCAGACGGCGCATCAACCTTGTGACGGTGATGCGCTTCAATAATTTCGATATCAGTATAATAGCCCATAATTTTGGTGGCTTTTTCCAATAATTTTAGCACTAAGTTAACACCGACACTGAAATTTGCGGCAAAAACAATAGCAATGTTTTTAGCTGCATCAGCAATAGCTTGTTTGCCTACCTCATCAAAACCAGTTGTGCCAATGATTATCATTTTTTTATTCTCAACACAAAAAGCTAAGTGTGCAAGGGTGCCTTCAGGTCTAGTAAAATCGATTAATACGTCAAATTGGTCTTTAGCTTGTTCTAGATTATCGGTGACTGTAATACCACAAGTACCGATCCCAGCAAGTTCACCAGCATCACTGCCAATTAATGATGAACCATCTCGTTCAAATGCTGCACCTAAGGTAACCCCTTCGATTTGCGAAACAGCTTGGATAAGTTGCCGTCCCATTTTGCCACCAGCGCCAGTGATCGCGATACGAATCATGTTTGTTGACATATAACTTTCCTTAACTTTTTGTGAATGTAGATAAATAAATATTATAACGGAAAATAAAGAACTTATACACATAAGCTAAACTTTAATGCTACAATTTTTGATCCGTTTTCTATAAAAAATAATCGGGAGTTATTATGCGATCTCCGTGGTATTTTGGTTGGAACATCGTTATTGCAGCTTCTTTTCTTACTTTACTTTCCAGTGGGTTGAGAATGAGTATGGGGGTCTTTTTTCTTCCCATTGCAAATGATCTCGGTTTTAGCCGTAGCGTCCTTTCTGGAATTATTGCTATAGGTATGCTTTTTTCAGGTATCGCAATGCCAATAGCCGGATATTTAGTGGGTAAATATAGCACTCGTTTTGTCCTAGTATTAGGCACGATCATTATTATTCTCTCGACAGTTTGGTCAGCTAACTCAACTGATTATTGGAGCTTTTTACTATCTTTCGGTATTGCATTATCTTTTGGTACTTCTTTTGTGGGGTCAGTTAGTTTTACGCCCATTGTAGCGCGTTGGTTTATTAAACGCAGAGGATTGGCCTTATTTATTTTATCAACAGGAAGTATGGCAGGTATTGCGGTGATGTTACCTGTTTTTGCATTCTTCATTCCTATTTATGGATGGCAAACAACGCTAATTTCGTTTGCTGTGATTTTTATGATTATCGCCTTACCTATTGCTTTGTTTATTATGAAAGATAATCAATCTGAGATCGAAAATTCTAGTATAGAGCCTGTTATCAATCAAAAAATAGAGCCTAATATCAAACTTATAGATGTGCTAAAAACACGTCCATTTTGGCAACTGAGTTTTGGGCTTTTTACCTGTGGCTTCAGTATGAATTTATTAGGGACACATGGTGTCCCAATGCTTATTGATCATGGATTTGATCCTATCACCAGTTCTAATGGTATTGGTTTAATTGGTTTAGTCGCTATTTTTAGTACCTTAGTTTTGGGTTATCTATCTGATATAGTACAACGAAAAAACATTTTGATGATGGTTTATTTAATACGAGGCTTAGGTTTTATTGCTCTTGTTTTAGCATCAACTAAATGGCAGCTTTTTACTATTGCAGCAGTGGGTGGTTTGGTTTGGGCTGGCGCTTTGTCAATGTCTGGAGCTATTACAGCAGATATTTATGGTGTAAAAATTGTGGGATTACTTTCTGGATTAACCTATTTGGGGCATCAAATTGGTGCGATGATTGGTTCATGGTTAGGTGGATGGGCTTACGATCACTTACACACTCATCTAGTTGCGTTTGGTACGGCAAGTATTTTATTGTTACTAGCGGCATTTAGCGCCTATCTTCTTCCCAAACGATAATAGCTTAAAACAAATGGACGCCAAGTCGCGTCCATTCTTGCTTACAAAACTTTTAATAATTCAACATCAAAAATTAATGCACTGTATGGTGGAATTGATGCACCAGCACCTTGAGCACCATAACCTAACTCTTGAGGAATATATAAACGCCATTTTGAACCTTCAGGCATCAGTTGTAGCGCTTCAACCCAGCCTTGAATTACGCCATTGACAGGGAACTCAGCTGGTTGTCCACGCTCTACTGAGCTATCAAATACAGTACCATCAATCAATTGACCTGTATAATGGACTTGGACGCGATCTGTTGCTTTAGGTAAAGCGCCATCACCTTGTTGGATGATTTCATACTGTAAACCAGATTCAGTCGATTTAATGCCATCTTTATCAAGGTTTTTAGCAAGAAAATCTTTACCTGCTTGAGCAATTTTTTCTGCTTGTTTGGCTTTTTCTTTTGTTGCTTGTTCGTGTACATGACGTAGTGCATCATGTAGTTCTTGCAAAGGTAGTGCAGGGGGATTACCGGCTAAAACATCTTCCATTGCTTGTTTTAACGCATTAAGTTCTAAATTATTTAAGCCTGATTCTTTCAATTGTTGCCCAATTTGTAATCCAATAGCATAACTTGCTTTTTGATCTATTGTTTCTAGTTTCATTTTGTACCTTAATTGTTTAAAAAAAAGCGTCTATTCTGACTATATTAAATTGGTGGATACAAGGATAAAAGTCAAGTGATAATTGATATCATTGCTTGACGATAACTTGGTTATTAGCTAATTGTTAAAGAATTTATCAATTTGGCTAGCACTCAGGCAAAATATCAGCGATAATATAGCCTATTATTTTTTTAATGGATAAAGTTAGATGCTGTTTCGTAAATTTACCGCCTTTGCAATTGTAACGAGTGTTTTATTAACTGGTTGTTCGGTTGTTGAGCGTTGGGTATATAGACCTGATATCAACCAAGGTAATTATGTGACACAAGATGCCATTGAGCTATTACAAGTTGGTCAAAGTAAAGAACAGGTTGTATTTATTATGGGATCGCCAATGTTAACTTCTGTTTTTGGTGATAACGTTTGGTATTATGTTTTTCGTCAACAACCGCAGCATGATGCTGTTAGCCAAAGAACTTATGCTGTATATTTTGATGAAATGGGCATTGTAAAGGATATCAAAAATTCAGAGTTAGCAGGATCTAAGTCATTAGAAGAAATGAATAAACAAGGTATATCAGACCCAATTGATACTAAGTCAGAAGATAATAATTTTGATTCTGATTCTGATTCTGAATCTTAATCAAAACAAAAACCTCGCTTAAAAACGAGGTTTTTTGATTTATACTATTTATACATAAAAAATTACAATTTTAATTGTTAATAATAGCCATTACCTACTAAACAAGAAAGGATAGTGATAATAATGGAAATATGTAAAATAAGAAATATAATTGAAGCGATAAATGTAATTATAAAATATTTCCAATAGCATATAGATTTTCAAGAGCATCGACTACATCAATTTTTTTGAAGATTTGCAGCTAAGCTAAATGTACTTCCCGATTTGAAAAGTTTGACGCTAGCAATAATTTGTGGAATACCTATAATCGCAGAGATTATTCCTAGGCAGGTAAAAGAGTCCGCAATTATAAAAATAACACTAAAAATTTGTTGCATAGTCGTAATAAATTGCATATGTTATTTTTAATAATCTTGTTAATTGAAAAGAAATTGTATTTGTTGGATTTGCATCCATTTTTGTTTGTTATATTGGTGCTCTATTTTTGAGTAGCTGGTAGAGCAACAGCTTTTTAATCAATGTCTAGGTGTTTTTCGCATACTGGTTCTAGTTCAAATCGTTTTTCTATTGTTCCTATAATCGATAGGACATACAGACCTTTTATTAGAAGGGTTTTTGGGTGCTTATTGAAATCCTGAGCAATACTAGCATAAACTAAAATATTCCAATAAAAGCTTTTATCTTATAAAACAACTAAATTTTTTTATATTTCAAAATAAAATTACACTAAAATGTAAAAATCAGGCCGGATTGCATATTTGACGACAGTCGCTGTATTGCTGTTGAAACAAGTAATAATATAAGTAAAGAAAAGGGAAAATTTAAAAAAGGAACAAAGCCCCCCGATTTCATACTTGCAATATCACTATTGATGAAAATTTACATAGCATATTGTTTTTAATAATGTCCCGAATTGCTCTATTTTCGATAATTGGTTTGTCGCCCATGTTTTTACTATTTGTTGCTCGTTAAATACCTTTGACTCACGATAAATGATCTTGGCTTTTTTATTTCAACGGTGCAACGATAGCGAGGTGTTCCGTCTGCACGGACATGTTTATCTATGATATAATAAGCCATAAATTATTTGCTTTAAATTATTTGTCCCATGGGCGTGCGAACCTGATAATGAAAAATATATCAAAATAGGCAAAAATAATCTTATAAGATAATCAATAAAAATAGTTATAAACATTGGTGTATCAATGAATTCAACAAAAAATAAATTTTCCGTTGCCCCTATGCTTGATTGGACCGATAAGCATTGCCGTTATTTTCATCGAATTTTAACCAAACAAGCATTGCTCTATACCGAGATGGTGACCACAGGCGCGATTTTATTTGGAAAAGGTGATTATTTAGCTTTCAATCATGAAGAGCATCCAGTTAGCTTGCAACTAGGTGGTAGCGATCCTAAAGCATTAGCACAATGTGCAAAATTAGCACAAGAACGTGGTTATGATGAAATAAATTTAAATGTGGGGTGTCCATCCGATCGCGTACAAAATGGTATGTTTGGTGCTTGTTTAATGGGAAAAGCCGATTTAGTTGCAGACTGTGTTGAACAAATGCAAGATCAGGTGGATATCCCAGTCACAGTAAAAACCCGAATTGGTATTGATGATTTAGATAGCTATGCTTTTTTGTGTCAATTTATTGAAAAGGTTATGCCTTATACCCAAACATTTATTGTACATGCGCGCAAAGCGTGGTTATCGGGATTAAGTCCAAAGGAAAATCGGGAAGTCCCTCCGCTTGACTATGATCGTGTTTATAAACTCAAACAAGATTATCCCGATTTAACGATAGCCATTAATGGAGGTATTAAAACGATTGAGGAAATAAAATATCACTTGCAGTATGTTGATGGTGTGATGATCGGACGAGAAGCATATCAAAACCCACTATTACTTACTGAAATTGATACGCAAATTTTTGGCACAAATACTTCCGTCATCGACCCTCTATCTGCCATTCGTGAACTTTACCCTTATATCGAACAACAGCTAATGCAAGGTGCACAACTTAACCATATTATGCGCCATACTTTAGGTATATTTAATGGACGTAAAGGGGCAAGGCAATGGCGACGTTATCTTAGTGAGAATGCCCATAAAAAAGGAGCTGGGGTCGAGGTAGTGGAACAGGCTTTAACATTCATCGAATAATATTCTATAAAAAAGCAATCATATTCGCTTTATAATGGCGCTAATTGCACATAGCTAGTATATCGTTATATACTAGCCGACAACTTTCTTAATGGTTTTATTCTGTGCGTTTAAATTCAAGTCAACAAAAAGCCGTTGAATATGTTTCAGGACCTTGCCTTGTATTAGCGGGCGCAGGTTCGGGAAAGACTCGGGTTATCATCAACAAAATTGCTTATCTAATTCGTGTTAAAGAATATTTGCCACGCCATATTATTGCCGTCACTTTCACCAATAAAGCAGCACGCGAAATGAAAGAACGCATAGCCCAATCGCTTAGCAAACAAGAAGCCAGAGGGCTAAAAATATCGACATTCCATACCTTAGGGTTAGATATCGTTCGCAAAGAATATAAACACCTTGGTATTAAGTCGAACTTTTCATTATTTGACGATCACGACCAAACAGCATTATTAAAAGAGCTCACACAACAATGGTTAGATAATGACAAAGATCTTATCAACCAACTACGTGCCACTATATCAAATTGGAAAAACGACATTATCGACTCAACCACTGCCATGGCAAGGGCACAAACTAACAAAGAAAAGCTCTTTGCACACTGCTATCAACTTTACGAAAAACAACTAAAAGCTTGTAGTATTTTAGATTTTGATGATCTCATCTTACTACCTACGCTATTATTAAAAAACAACGAACAAGTCCGCGAAAAGTGGCAAAACAAAGTTCGTTACTTGCTAGTTGACGAATATCAAGATACCAACACTAGCCAATATGAATTTATCAAATTGCTAGTTGGCAACCGAGCCAAATTTACCGTCGTTGGTGATGATGACCAATCTATTTACTCATGGCGAGGTGCAAGGCCACAAAATTTAGTATTACTTAAACAAGATTTTCCAACATTAGAAGTCATCAAACTAGAACAAAATTATCGATCATCGGGTCGAATTTTAAAAGTGGCGAATATTTTAATCGAAAATAATCCACACATCTTTGAAAAAAAACTGTTTTCAGAATTAGGTTATGGCGAAACATTAAAAGTCATTTCTGCTGATAGTGAAGAGCACGAAGCCGAAAAAGTCATTAATGATCTTATTGGTCACCGCTTTGCGAATAACGGTCAATATGGTCAATATGCTATTTTATATCGCGGTAATCATCAGGCTCGGCTAATTGAAAAGATGTTAATGCAATATCGCATACCCTATCGAATCTCCGGTGGAACATCTTTTTTTGCGCGAGTTGAAATTAAAGACTTAATGGCGTATTTGCGGTTATTAACAAATCCTGATGATGATAATGCGTTTATTCGCATTATCAATACCCCCAAACGAGAAATCGGCCCAGCAACCATCCAAAAACTAGGGGAGTGGGCAAATCACCGTGGTGTCAGCCTATATCAAGCAAGTCATGATATGGGATTGACACAACTGCTTTCTGGTAAGCGTATGGAATCGTTACAGGTATTTATCCATTGGTTTGATACGCTTATTCAAAAATCGCACCATGAACCGATGGACGTGATTTATGAACTGCTGCATGGTATCAATTATGAAAGCTGGATTTATGAAACATCCACATCCCCTGCATCAGGGCAAATGCGTATGCGCAATGTCGAACAGCTAGTTAGCTGGTTAAATGACATGTTAAAAGGCGATGACATTGATGAAGCCATGACACTTGAACAAGCTGTTGCCAGATTCACCTTACGAGACATGCTAGAACGTAACGAAGCCGAAGAAGAGCTTGATCAAGTTCAGCTTATGACACTACATGCCTCAAAAGGGCTAGAGTTTCCTTACGTCTATTTAGTTGGTATGTCCGAAGGACTATTACCACATCAAAACAGTATTGATGAAGACAATATTGAAGAAGAGCGCCGCCTAGCCTATGTAGGCATCACTCGAGCCCAACAAGAGCTCACATTTTCATTTAGCCGACAACGTAAACAATTTGGCGAAACAATGCAAGTTGAACCAAGTCGATTCTTATTAGAACTGCCACAAGACGACTTAGTCTGGCAAGATCAACGTAACGAACTATCTCCCGAAAAAAAAATGCAACAAGGACAAAGCCGCCTAGCCATGCTAAAAGCGCAAATTGCCAAGGCTAAATAGCCGCCCAAAAAGCTCAGCAATAGCGTAAAAAATAGAATCGAATTATTAAAACATAACACTATTAATAAATAATAAGATAAAAGTTATTAAAAAATGGTATACATATCGAGTTGATAATTAAATTAATGATAAGGTTTAAATTCATTAACAATATCAAACTAATAAAAAACAAAATTGATGATATTTTATCAATCTAATGCAATAAACCATTAAAAATCATTGACGGATTAAAATAGCTTTATATAATACTTCCCTAATCGATAATTCCTATCTAAGTCTCCTTAGCTCAGCTGGATAGAGCAACGGCCTTCTAAGCCGTAGGTCACAGGTTCGAATCCTGTAGGGGACGCCATTCCATAGATGACCCATAACGACTGATTACGAATAAAGCCTTATTTTTACTAGCTTGCCTGCTTTTAATATACGATTAATTACGACTTTAAACGATTGACAACGCCAATGCTCTAACGGTATATTTACGGTATATTTTTATACCGCGTCTTAAAATACCGTAATTATGCTAACCATAAAAGCCATTGAATCAGCCAAGCCCAAAGAAAAACCGTACAAATTACCAGATTTTGAAAGTTTATATTTATATATTACACCATCAGGTACAAAATCTTGGCGTTATGATTACCAATTTAATGGCAAAAGAAAAACGTTAACGATCGGCAAATACCCATATATTAGTTTATCGGATGCACGTAATGAAAAAGAATTGGCAAGACATTTATTATCCAAAGGTAAAGACCCAAGCTTTGAACGTAAAAAAAGCGCTTTACTTGCTAATGTTGAGCGTGATAACTCTTTTAAATCTATTGCTTTAGAATGGTATGAATCCAAAAAATCGACCTGGTCGAAAAAATATGCGAACGAAATTGTAAGCATTTTTGATCGCGATATTTTCCCATTTATCGGTAATGAACCGATTAGTAAAATCAAACCGCTTGAAATGCTAACGGTATTGAAGGCTATCGAAAATCGAGGGGCTTTAGAAATAGCAAAAAAAGCTAGAATGCGGTGTGGTGAGGTTTTTAGGTATGCAATTATTACTGGAAGGGCGGAGATTAATCCGACAGGTGAACTATCAAGCGCAATGGCTAAAACGCAACCTAAAAATTTTCCTTTCTTGGCTACTGATGCTGAAATGTCAGAGTTCTTAAGAGCACTTAAAGGTTATTCTGGTAATATTTTAACACGGTATGCAACTATGCTTTTAATATATACCGTTCCGCGTACTGTTGAACTCCTTACTTTAAAGTGGTCTAACATTAATTTCGATGAACGAATAGCTGTAGTTGAAGCGGAGGTCGTAAAAAAAGAGCGAACGCACTTAATCCCTTTAGCTAATCAAGCTTTAGAAATATTAAAATTTCTACATCCAATAACGGGGCATGGTGAATTTGTCTTCCCAAACAGAAACCATCCATCTAAGCCCATGTCTAACGGAGCTATACTTCACGTAATTCGTCGCTTGGGATTCGCTAACCGTGCGACTGGGCACGGCTTTAGACATCAGTTTTCAAGTGTGTTAAACGAGCATGGTTTTAATCGTGACTGGATAGAAAAACAATTAAATCATGAGGAGGGAAGTGTGCGTGGTATTTACAATCACGCACAATATTTGGAGGGGCGTCGTGAGATGATGCAATGGTATGCGGACTATATAGATAACTTAACCGCATGATTGGTATTCTTGTTCTTTTTTAGCAAGATAGGCATTAACGGTAGACAGCTTCCAACGCGGATGTCTACCTAAATACAAATCGGGCTTTGGGAATTTTTCCTTCGCCACCCATTTGTCTAACGTTGTTTGGTCTAACCCTCCCATGTAGTCACAAACCTGTGATTTGCTGTACCTTGGGTCTTCAATTGTTAAATTATTTGTCATTATTTACTCCTATAATTTCTTCTCATCTCTTATCAACAAATAACACTCAGTAATAGCAATTATTGCTCTTTGATTTCGTTAAGACGATTCCATTAATGAATAAATATTATCTACACGTTCGTATGTAAAAATATCGTCAGCATCTTTTAAAGTTATTCTAGTAAAAAAAATCCATTGACCAGTACAGGGGTTCCTAACTTCTTCTTCATTAATGGATACAATTAAATCAGTATTAATAACAGTTGGTGAAGTTAATTCAATTATTGAATTACGCTTAAAATTAATACAGTGTAATTTTATAAATTTTTTCATAAGCCCTCTTAAAAAATCATCTCTCGCTGTGCTTTAGTGTAGTTAGTCATGTTTGCCTCTACTAATAAAGCAATGTTATAATTTCAGTCACATCATCTAAATTCATAGCCCACTCTACAAAATCATTCGAATGCATAGCAGGCACAAAATAGCCGTCGCTTTCTTTACTAATTAAAGCGCAACTGATAATTAACTTATCTTCACCACTTTTTACATATGCGAAACCATTGTGATTTATAAGAATCTTTTTTAATTGTTTAGTCATAATTGTTTCCTTTAGATAATAGAATAGGTGGTTGTTCAGTGAGTTATTAACAGATTTTTTGGGGTGAAAAATTAGATAGAGTTAAGTGTTAATATTGATTTGTTTGAATTTGTTAGCAAAGTATCATTTAGGCTGGATACGTATTGTTTTTCACCTTCAAACTCATCAATAACGCGCTTTTCTTCATTATTACAATCGTTATAATTTTTCATCGCATAATCTGGCGGTAACCACTGCCTTTTTTTGCCGACAAACACATTAAAACGGCGCAATAACGCGTCATCTTTAACTGTAAAATGGGCAGTTCCTTTTTTGTAAAAACATATTTTAAATAAATCATTTTCAATATGATTATCTGTATGAGAATGTCGCCATTTATTGTAAATGTCTGCGATAGATACGTCTGGTTTTCTGCCGTTGTTAAAAAAAGAAAATACTTTTTCTATATCACTTAATTCTTCTTGCACTCTCCATCCGCCGTCAAACGTGCTAGGATTATGCATTGGCAATATAAATTTTTTATTAATTTTGTAACCATTGTTTGTTTTCCAACCATTGTAGAGATAGATATTTTTTTTACATTCAGAATAATATGAGTGTTGACGTGTTATTTTATTAAATAGTTTATCAATACATTGTTCGATCAATTCTGTGCCAAAACTAATGAGATGCTCATACAGAATATTAATATTATTCTCGTTGAATTCCATGTCTCGATATTCATTGATTAATTTAAAGAATTTTTCCCTTGTTTCTGATGTTAATTTTTCTTCAAATTTTGGTAATTTGATGAGCGTTCCCCAATAATATTTTTTGAGATTTCTACTATATTGCTGAATTGCTTGCTTATATTCAGTTGCAGAATATCGACCGTCATTGTAGTGAGATGATTCCCCGCGGACAGATAACTGTAATTCTGAGCGTAATCCGTAGCTATCTCTAAAAAAATTAGAGATAACTTTAATTCCCTGTTCTTTTTCACGATTATAATCATTAATCAGTTCGTGAATATTAATTGTTCCGTACTTTTTAACATCATTTCTATCTTCTAAAATAATATTATTGTCATCCATCTCGAATTTTTTCGGATTGAATAGCTGTTCAACTGTGTTTTGAATTTTTATGTTAATTAATGCTATTTCAACGCATGTTGAGCGTTCAGCATCAATAAATATATCTTGATAATATTCAATTTCTGCGTTTAAATCATTCAATCGTTGAATTAAATCTTTTCTAGTGTTTGAAAATGGATTTTTGATTGTTTCTGCATTCAGTACGCAAACTATTTGTCCATCAATAACAAAATTTAATGCGTGAAGCAGGTGTTTTTCGCCATTTTTAAAAGGCGGGTTCATTATAATTAAATCATATTTATCAATACCGTTGTACGTTAAAAAATCACTATCTACGATCCTAAAACCATCTTGTTTTAGTATTTTTTGTAAATTGATATCAATTTCAATGGCGTACAATTCAAATTGGTTTGAGTTAAACAGTTTCAGCAAGTCGCCTTTCCCAGCTGACGGGTCGAGAATTCGACGTGTTTTATGTGTGTCGATTTTGCTAAACATTAATGATTTTAGTCGAGATGGTGTAGGATAAAACTGATTATCATTGCTTGGTAGATGTTTCATAATATAACTCACAATAAAAAACCGCTACATGAACGGTTTATTTAACTAATTGATTAGAAGGGGATATCGTCATCAAATGTATCTTGTTGAGCTGGTGCTGGTGTTTGCTCAGATGATTGTTCTGACTGATTACCGCTTTTGTCGAACGTTAACGATTCAAAATCATCAACTATAAAATAAATAGCTGTTTTGTTGTTGCCGTATTGGTCTTGCCATTTATCTGTTTTATAGCGAGTTGTAACACGAATAAAAGCACCTTTGCCTTTATCTCGCACTTTCTCCGCAATTTTACCGAACGCTCGTAAATTAGCCCAGTCTGTGACGTTTTCGTAGTTATCACCATTCTTCTTGTAGCTACCAATTGCCATGCTGAAATTAACGATTAACTTGTTATCAGCGGTGTAACGCTCCTCGATTTTCCCGATTCTGCCAGTGAATAAACACTGATTTAAATTATTTGCCATTTTCTTGCTCCAGTCGTTTTAAATTATCATCAATTTGATGCTGTATTTTTTCAATTCGTTTTTCTAATCTAAAATTTACAGCTTGCGTTGCGTCGTTTAAACTTGAATGCAATAAATAATCATTTTTATTAATTTTCGTATTGTCACAATAAACAGATTGTTTTGTTATTTTGGTGATTATTAATTTTTCGGGAATTAATGCATGTTGATCTGCATACCAAATAACATCCCCAACTTTTATTGTTCCCCATTCTTCATCTGTAATCATAATTTACTCCGTTTTTTTCACTTTAGTGACATCGA
This sequence comes from Gilliamella sp. X-57, assembly GCF_057063565.1. Taxonomy (NCBI): domain Bacteria; kingdom Pseudomonadati; phylum Pseudomonadota; class Gammaproteobacteria; order Orbales; family Orbaceae; genus Gilliamella; species Gilliamella sp. X-57. The sequence goes on from NZ_JBXSQI010000003.1 coordinate 88,239, forward strand.
AATCATTATGCATAAACTCCAAAAGGGACGCTAAAACAGATTTTTCCAGTTCAGTTGATGTGTCTATTTCATTAAATTTAAAACTGACTTCTTCGTTTTCTTTTTCTTCTATTTTTAAAATAATCATAATTATTCCTTAGGTAGCGGTAGCTCATCTGCATAAATCCAGTGCGTTATCTCATTGTTATCATGCATAGACCATTTACCAACATAATCATCTATCCACTCGTCGAATTCTGCGTGTTCGTCGTACCAGTCATATACTGTTGCCTCACACAATTCTTCACGCCCATTTAAAAAACGAATACGTACGATACACAGCTTTTGAGCAATGCCGTTTTCTTTTTCTGGCGCTTCATCGGGAAATTTGCGCCAGTTTAATTTAGTCATTTCTCACCTCCGTTAAATCTGTTTCTGGTACTAGTTGAATGCTAATAAAATCGCCCATGAGAACTGGAACGTAATACCACGGGCACATAACATCTAATTTATTGTATGCATGATAAATACAATCATTTGCGATTTCTGTTCTCATGCCGTTATATAAGACAGGGTCGAATAAACCAAATTTTGGTATCGGCAAATCAACGTCATATACTGTTTCACTCATTTAAACCTCGCTTATAATTAACTATTACATTTCCACATTTGAACGGAACAAGCAGAATCAAGCATGTATCAAAATTACAGTTGTTGATCGATTTTTTACCACTTGGCAATAAATACTGATAACGACCATCTGGGACATAAATAATACAGTTTTGTCCGTGTATGTTTTCACTCCACGCTTTTGTTGCAGGAGTGTACGGTAAGACCATTAATACCTGCTTGCTCCATTTATTCACTTGTTCGACTGCTTTTTGGAAAAATTCCCATTTCTGCGAAAATGGGGGATTGCAAAAAGAGGTATTACTTGGGTTACAGGCCAAAAACCATAAATTACTCTCTAGCGCATTGTCAGATTCTGTTATATACCAGATTGCGCTATTTATTTTCACATCTTTATTTGAGCAACATACATCAGTATCAAAGCTTTTTATATTCAGCAGTGTTAACGCATCATTGATTAATAACTCTGATGTTCGCCAATAATCTTTTTGTTGTTTATCTGTTTGTGATTTGTTTAGAATAGCCATTTTAAAAGCCCTCAAATAATATCTATTGAATCGAATGCTCGGGCGGTATTGATCCATCACCAAAAATTAATCTAGTTTTCTGACATGCGTTATTTCAATTGTTTGATCTTCTCCTTGCTCAATATACGTGTAACAAGTGCTATTGATTAAATCCTTGGCTTTTGACTCAGCTTCAGACTCAGAGCTTGCTTCAACTTCGATCAGCTGACGTGATTCTGTAACTACTTTTACAGCTATATAATATTTATTCATTATTTAATCTCATCTAAGTTTAAGTTAATTATTGTGTCACTCTGTCGCCGACGGCGTGACTACCGTCTAAATTTGTGATTCGGCTTGTATATTTCAAACTAGCGCGCTACTGAAAGGAGGACAGATCTCTGCTAACACTAATTATCAACGCATATACCAGACGTTATCTTTTAGCTTGCTGTTATACCTAGTTTTTTATTTAAATCTTCAACGACAACGGCAGGTAAATTGGTTTTTGTGATATCCACTTGTATACCGTCTAAAAAATTAACTGATTCTGGCCATATCTCTTGTAATTTTTTGAGAGTTGCACAGCTATTTAAGATAGCCATAATTTCATGCTCTAAATCATTTTTTTGTTTTTCTAAGTTTTCGATCTGGTTCTGTAATGATAAAAACCGTTTTGAAAACTCATGATCGGCGGTGTACATCGGGTACTCTTTTAATTCATAAAAAACCCGCTCAGACGGTAATGTTAGCCATGTGTTTAACCCATTAAAATAACATCTCACGTGGTTGTAAGTGTAAAAAACACTACCTCTGTCAAATGGCAGCTCTGTAGCGCGAGCTTTTAGCTCATCCGCTTCTTTGAGCTGCTCAGCAGTTACGTTATCGTAATAAACGTCAAGTGCCAATTTAGATAAATTTTCATTTGCTATTTCTAGCTCTTTAGTTACTGGTGATTGTTCAATTGCATTTTTACAAATTTGTTCTTTGATAGTTTTAGTTAATCTTGTCATAATTCTTTCCTTTAAAAACGTCACTTTGACGGTTATGCGGCTTCTATTTGTTTGATTCTCTCATCGAGTTCTTTCAGAAACTTAATCACTTCTGCTTCTATCTCTTGAGATAATGCTTCGTCGTAATGAATTCGTATGCACCTAAAACTCAAATTATCGGGTAATCTATCGTCATAACTGACAAAATCGCACCATTTTCGACCTGTGCACATCATTTGCCATTGCATTTGTAAGATGTACTCACGCTTTGGCTTTAGTGATTGCATAAATTCTAAATGCGTCCATGTGTTTGGGCATTTAATTTCAATTAATCCGTCTTCATTTACCAGCCCATCAGGACTAGCGCCAGCGTTTTCGATTGTAGGGTGGGGGATAAAGCCAACTTCTTTAACGATTACGTCAAATTGGTTTAGTATGTACATTTCTCTAGCTATCGGCTCTAACTCTGTGCCGCGTTGCATTGCGGCATTAGAGTATGATTCGGTCGGTTTTTCTGTTAGACGTTCGCAAATTAGCTGAGCCATGTAATTTTGTCGGCTAGTTGAATAACCGCTTTTTGTTTTAGCCATCACATCACTAATTCGGCTGGCTGTAACCTTGCCTAGTCGTGCGTTAAACCATTCATCCGTTCGCTGTTCCATTATCAGCCTCTTTTGCCATATCATAGATACGACGTTTTTCACTAGACCCGATAAGTTTTTGGTCTTCAATTGATAATGATTTCCAAAACTCACCCATTGCATCAATACCTTTTTGTGCAGTTTGTTCAACCGCTTTGATTAATGATTCTCGTTTATTGTTGTTTATTAATGATTTTTCAGGGGTTTCCTCTTTTTCTGAGTTATCTAATACGTCATTTTCAACAATTTCTAATGCAGTCATGTATAAATACCGTCGCTGATATGTTTCTACTGCACCAATATTTTGGACTGGATGACACCCTTTTAAATTAGCGGAGGACATTGGAGATGAAAAAGTCACATTTGAATTATCATCAATATCATAAATTGTTAATGTGGCTAATTCATTATTGAATGAGACAATGCCACACAATCCAATTTCTGAAAAAATTAAATTTATATGAGGTAAAAAATCTTTTAATTCATAATAAAAAAACTTTGAAAATTTATTTTCACCTGTCTGCTTTATTTTTTTTTCTTGTAAAATCTTTCTTGCTAATATTAATTTGCTAAAAACGCTCATTTATTTTTATTCCTATTTTAATTAGTCGCCACTTCTAACATCCAGCGAATCAGCATAAACAATCCGCCCAGCGTCAAAAAGTAGGTACAAAAAAGGGCGTATATTTGCTCGCCCTTGGTCATTTTGTAATTTAGCCTGAATCGGTCTGTGTCATGTACATTACAGCCGACGTAGTCAATCGGTATTGTGTTCATTTAGACGTCCTCTGGTCGTTTTGTGAGTGAGAGACGCCAGTTAACGCCGTCGGTGTTTATTGCTAAAGCGCTTCTACAATACTCACAGCCAAGATCATTCCAGATAACATCATCCTTATCGGCATGCGGTTCATTAATGTAAAAATACACCTCGCCATCTTTTTCCATTGCCGCCCATTCCCATTTTTTATCAATCATTCGCCACATTTTATGAGAAATGGGTAAAGGTGTCGGCTGCGGTACGATGCGATATTTTATATCTAATGAAACGCAATCGCGGCCTGCTAAGCACCAATCGTTGTCATCAACTTTATATTCAACAGGTATACCCTGCATTTTTGCTAATAAAATCTGAACCATGTGTTCTTCATGTTCATTCTGTGGTGTTAATTTTTCCATTATTCACTCCTCAATTCTTCGAAAAACCAATCTGTTATGTCTTGATGTTGCTTTAAATCTTCATCAGTTAAATCAACATAAAAACACAGACTATCATTCCAATGTTTTGATGACCGCCCAATTAGCACGGGATAGGGAACGTCGTATTCAATATCTGTTACACTTCTTTCATCGTACCAACTGACATCCGCATCAAGACACGCATTTAACAATAATGCTAATTTATGCTCAGTTTTACACTTAACAAACCAGTCTTTTTGCTGTAATCGCTCAATAATCTTTTTACTTGTCATTGTTCACCTCGTGAATTATTTTTCTAGCTGCTAAATTTGTAAAAAAGCCCGCTACTCAATTCACGGGCAAGGGATGAAAGGAATAATAGCGCTTTTACGGCAAGCGCCAAGCCGTGATTGGTTTTAGAATTAAATTTAGATATATTATTCTTCTAGCAAAAACTATTGCGCTATCTATAACACTCATGAAATCTGGTCTGATGTTGATTTCTTTCTTTAATGCAATTTTTACATCATTAAATTGATGTAGCTCCGAGTTTTGCTTTGATTGATGATATTAATTCAGCAAAATAATCTATGATGTAATCGTCATTATTTGATTGAATATTTTTAATTGCATCAGAAATTAATTTGTTAGCTAACTCATTAGCTAATTTTGCTTTTTCTTTTTCCATTGAATCACCCTCTAAAAAAGCCCTCAAAAGAGGGCAAACGGATGTAGTATGTGCTCGTCTTTCCGAGCTGTCAGAATCTCTTACTTGTGACTTAAGCTGTCAGGATGATGCGGACACCAATAAGCTGTAGTATGTTGTTCATTATCTATGTGAATGAATTTTCCGTATTTGAACAATTCGCATACTGAAAATCCGATCACTTTACATTCAAATTTGACGCCAAAGTCATTCTTATAGATAACAATGTCGCCCACTTTAAAATCGCACGGCTTAGGTGGTTGGCTTGTTAATTCTTTTCTTACATAATCTTCAATTTCACGCTTGCGGTTCATAATTTATCCTTAAAGCCTGCAATTAACAGGCTTGGTTAATAAGCATTTGCTCGTTATTTTCAATTTTTTTCTTTGCTTCTATAAAAGCTTGTTTGTGCGTTAATCTACACACGCATTCATGAAGTTCTTCTCCGTCGATCTCATCAACGTTCATCATTCTAAGTAATAAAGCTGTTAACTCATCAAAGTCGATTTTGGCATATAGTCGATCCTCTTCGTCCCAAATAAAGTTAGAGACATTAAAAGACGCGCTTTGTTGTAACTTTCTTATTTTGTCTTGTTCTGTCATGTTAGAATCTCCTTTTATTTCAAACTCAAGCGCACTCTATGAATGCGCTTTGATTTGAAATTAAATAGCAATCTTCTTACTAAAGAACTTGATGGCCAGTCGGTCTCTTTCGAGGCTGGGAGTGATTAAGTCGCTCACCCGATGCGTACTGCTGTGATTGCTATCAAAACCGCTGTACTTTCATATGCTCCAGCTAGCTACTTGAATCTTGCTTAACTAATTAAGTAACTCGTGGTATTGCTTAATTGTTTTGTTAAGTTGATTTGTTTTGATGTGATTAGTTTAGTAAATAGTTAACTAAAAGTAAAGTAAATAATTTAATAAAAACTAAACTTTTTGTGTGTTAAATATTATTGTTTAGTAAAACTAATGGGTTATACTTGAAGTGCAACTGTTCGTTTGCTTGTTTTTTAATCAATGAATTGTTTTAAAGTTGTGATGGCAAATTTCAGACATAAAAAAACCGCAATTAAGCGGTTTGGTTATACAATGATAAGAAAATAATATTAGTTAGTTAATCCTATAAATGACCCTATTAAAATTTGTCCATCTTTATTTTTTACTTCCATGTAACTAATTTTTATATCTATATTTTTTTCCCAAGCTGATGATATTTTAGATAATTCATCTTTAGATAATAACTCTTCATCTGCTTTTATTGTAAAAAGTTCACCATTGGACTTTCTTATTACCTTTATATTATAGTCTGTTAAGTAAGCTCCTGTCCTATCAAGTCCTTTTATGATAAAGGTATCGGTAACTTGGTATTTTGTTTTCTCTATTGGTTGTCTTGTTGTGTATTCTAAAAGTTCATCTTTTGAAAAAGATTCGCTATTGATTTTCAAAGATTCAACAGATGAATCGCTAGCTATTTGCTTTATTAAATTATTACGTGCATTTAAAGCATGCTCCTTTATCTCAGAGCTAACCTGAGTTTTACCACGAGATTCATAATCCTCAATAAGAATTTTAGTTTGTTCGATCATTGCAGTGGAAACGGTTTCGACTGTTTTATTGTTTTGTTTGCTAAGTTCAATTTCTTTTTGATTATTATCATAGAAATAATGACCAGCAGCACATGTAAAAGCAAGTAGTACCGCCATTGTTTGCCAACCGTTCATTTTTCCCATTTTTGCCTTTAATAGTTCCAAGCCTTTATTAATTATACCTGAATTATCTGATTTTGCATCACTAGACCCCTCTGCAATATTAAATATTACATCTAGATTTTGCTTATCTTCATTTGTTAATTTGCTTAAATTTGATGTGCCATATTTAATTAGGGAGTATGATCTCTGAATTTCTTCAATAATGGTCATCATACCTGAAATAAGATTAGTATTTACTGATGAGTGATATTTTTCTCCTTTTACATTGATATGTAATATAGGCCAACCGTCAAAACAAATATTTGGTAAAATAAAGTTTTCTGAATCCATCAATGGATCGTTTTTCATGTTTTTTAAAAATTGATAGAAATCATTTTCATCTTTTATAAAAATCACTTCTTCTGACATGTATAGCTCCTACAACCATTCAACTTATTTAGGTTAATTTTTATAAAACCGCCGAAGCGGTTTTGTATTGTTATGTTTATTTATTAATCAAGAATAGATGACTGCCACCACACGCGACCTAAAATAGTTATCTCATCTTGAGACACTATTTCATCATCATAACCTACGTTGTAGCTTTTGATTTTAACTTGACCACCCGGCACTTTTTCTAAAATTTTTATTCTTAACAATCCATCATGATTAATTGCATATATTTTCCCATCTCGGATATGTCTATCAGCAAGATTAATTGCAACCCTTGCTCCATCTCTAAAAACAGGATCCATACTATCCCCATCAACGACGACACAAACAGTACAATTTTTATCAATTCCGTACCTTTTCATTGTTGATTTAGATAATCTAAGCTTGTAACCATTGTAGTCTTCAATATCATCAGCAAATCCGTTTCCAGCTGATAATCGTATATCCTTATAAAACGGCACTTCTACCTCATCATCATCAAGCGGTGTATCACTATCCCAATCTTCTATAGCCCCAAGTATTGTTGCATTTGATTTATTATTACTTGTTTTATCTAAATAAAATGATGGCATTCCGTAATCTTGCTCTAATCTTCGAGCTGATTTTTCGCCAAAAGACGCTTTCCCATTTATTAATTGAGATATATAGCTTTTTTCTTTTGGTGGAATTGTTTTTCCCGAAAACCACAGCTTTAAATTTTTAGCTCTAATTTCCTTTAATTCGTTTTTGTTCATAACGGCTCCTATTTCCCTTTTATTTTATTTAGTAATTACTAAACAAGCAAAATATAAACTTAACTTTACTTTTGGTTTAGTGTTATATAAACTATATTTAACTTTTAACTAAACACAGAGGTGAGAGTGAATTTATCTGATTACTTATCTCAGCTTGGCAGGGGTGGTAAAAGCCAATTTGCTAAAGAAATTAATGTGTCTAAATCATTTTTGCGACAAATGGAAGTTGGTACTGCACCAATTCCAATACATATAGCAAAAAAAATCGAAGCTCACACTTTCGGCAAAGTAACAAAAGCTGAATTACGCCCTGATGTATGGGGATAATCATACAAGTAAATATTAAACGGTGTAACCCAAACGAGGAAATAAAAAATATGGGTAACAAGAAAAAATTAATTAACGATTTATTGAACTCAATTGATGGCGGAGTAGAAGTAGCCGCTAGTTACTTAGGTTTATCAATATCGGCTTTTAATGATCGTCGCTATGAAAATAAAGGAACTCGTTTTTTCAGTGGTGATGAATTAATGGCTTTACAAAACTTAAGTAAAACTGCGTTAGTTGCTGAATTCTATGCAGAACAAGCAGGATGTCTTGTTGTTACAAAAATGAAAGCGGAACAGCTTGAAAACTTCGATTTATACATGATGAGTTTAGACGTGGCAAAAGCTCAAGGTGAGGTAGCTATCGCTATCCAAGAGGCTATCGCAGATGACGGAGTGATAGATGAGCTTGAAGCTAAGATTATCAGAAATAAAACGGATATCGCAAATAAGTTAAATCGAACATTGTCCGAAAACACAATTAATTTACATAAAAAAGCCACTAATTAGGGTTAGTGGCGCGTGATCACTGAATCGGAGTAAATCACATGAGAAAGAATAAATCATATTACAGAACATGTCAACGGGCAGAAAAACCCGACGAGTTAGCTATGGTCGCATTACATAACCGAGCATTCGGAAAGCGATTTGTAGAAGTGTTTAAAGAGGCTAAAAGGGGTAAATCATGTCCACGGCAGAAGTAATCGATTTTTATAACGCTAAAAAAGGCGTAAACATGAGTAATTTTAAAAAGGGTTATATTGCATTGAGTCGTAGTGTTAGACACGCTGATTGGGCTAAATGCGCTATTAAGCGCACGCTTTGGGAAAACCTATTACTTGATGCAAGTTACAAGAGTAGAACTGTTAATTTTAAAGGTGCTGAGTGGAATTTGTCTCGTGGACAACTAGTTACGACTCGGGAAATTTTAGCTAACCAAATTGAAATTGGTGGCAAACCTGTTAACTCTACAATCATCCGTAGAGCATTAGAATTTTTCGAAAATCAAGGCATGATTTCTAAGTCTGGCAATCGTTTAGGCACTGTTATAACTATCATAAATTATGATGCTTATCAGTCATATTTTTGCGACCAATCAAATGACCAAAAGATTGACCAAGCTAATGACCAATACCAAGCTAGTAATATCAAGGCTTTAAACGGTGTTAATGACCGACCTAATGACCAATCAAATGACCAAAAGATTGACCAACAGAACAATAAAGTATTAGAACAAGAAAGTAATAATAAAAATAATATGTCATCTGACGATGACTCATCTGCGCCAAAAAATAAAAACTCAATTGATTTTGATTTAGTCATGGATGCATACAACGATGCTGTAGAAAACAGATTGCCACAAATTCAAAAAATGACTACTGCACGAAAAAACGCAGTGAAGAAATTACTCAAAGAGCTTGAACAACCAACATTCCAGAACTTGGCTAATTATTTTTATGATTTTGTGGACCACGCAAAACCGTTTTACTTCGGCGAAAATGATAGGGGCTGGCGTGCTGATTTTGATTACATCATAAAACCGAGTACATACCTGAAAGTTGTCGAGGGTACGCTATGAACGTGATCCCACATGACTTAGTTGCTGAGCAAGCCGTGCTTGGCTCAATGATGTTAGATTTTCAATCAGACCGCTGTCAAAAAGCGATCCGCTTATTGAAAATAGAATCATTTTACAGCAAGCATCATCAAGTTATTTTTGAAGAAATGCTTGAATTAAACCGTAAAAACTACCCGATTGACCTAATTACTTTGTCAGACAGTATGGAGGCAAAGGGCACATTGAAAGATTGTGGTGGTTTGGCTTATCTAGCTGAATTATCTAAAAACACGCCATTTATGGTGAATGTCACTGCTTACGCTGGGATCGTTCGAGATAAAGCGATTGAACGCTATACATTGCAAAAATTAAGCGACTGTAGCGCTATGATTTTTGAGAAATCAAATCTATCTACTAGCGACAAAATATCGGCTATTCATGCGCTATTTACGCAAATTGATGACTATAACAAAACTGGTAAAACAACTGGACTTAAGTCGTTAAAAACAATTGCAGATAAATGGACAGAAACCCTTGGTCAACGATTAGAAAATGCAGATAGTGCACGTGGTTTATCAACTGGAATCAAAGCATTAGATAAGAAATTAGCACCTAAAGGATTGGTCCGCGGATCGCTATTTGTTGTTGGCGCACGTCCGAAAATGGGTAAAACCACTTTCGAGATCAACATGGCTCGTCATTGTGCTATGAATGAAAAATTACCTGTGCTGATGTTTTCGTTAGAAATGCAAGATGAGCAAATGCTTGAAAATATTTTAGCTCAAGAATCCGCTGTAAATAGCAATATTTTCTATGACGGTGGACTGGGTTCGGATTCAGAATTTGCGCGCGTTATGCATCATCTCAACGAATTATCAAACACCGATAACATTTACATTGATGATACACCGGCGATCACACTATCACATATCCGCTCAGAAGCTCGCCGAATGGCAAGAGAAAAGGGTCAAATCGGCATGATCATGGTTGACTATCTAACTCTGATGGAGAAAGAAAAAACTGGCGATGATACTCGTAATGATTTGGCTTATGGCGCAATCACTAAAGGGTTAAAAGCATTGGCTAAAGAGCTTAACTGCGTTGTTGTTATGTTAACTCAATTAAATCGTAATCTTGAATCAAGAGCGGATAAACGTCCGATACCTAGCGATAGCCGAGATACGGGACAAATTGAACAAGACTGTGATTACTGGGTTGGTATTTATCGTGATGCTGTTTACAACGATAGCGCAGATAAAAATTTGATGGAAATTAATGTTGCGTTAAATCGTCACGGTTCGGGTAATTTTACTGTTTTTGCAGGTATTAGCAATGGTCGAATTTATGAAGTTAATCAAGCTGAATCTTATGCTAAAGCTAATCCAGAACCAGTGAAGAAAGAGCGTAAATATGCGAGAGCAGGTTAATCATTGTCTACTTGGACTCAATCACATGCTAGACAAAATAGCGTACGACTATGTGAGAGCGATAAGAGAATCTGGAGCAAATACGGCAAAGATTAAGCATGAAATGGCAGAACGAGTTAAAAAATATTCAGAAGAAGGTAAAGAAAAATTGAGGGAGTTGATACAGAAATGGCTAGATTATTAAAAATGTACGAGTGTGAACACTGTAACAAAGTTCTCAGAAAAACAAAAAAAGGCATTGATAATCATGAAGCTAAATGTTTTTCAAACCTCGCAACTAAATCATGCGTTACATGCGACAACTTTTACGACGGAGGATTCGCAATTTCTTTTGATGAGCGGAGAGAAAAACGGGAATGTTATAAAGGTGTTTGCATAAGAGAGCGGCTTCAAACTAATTGCAATCAATGGCAGGAGCAAGACTACTCATTGGTTGATGATGACAGTATTTAGATTTGATAAATAGAGGTATTAAAAATGGCTTACAAAATAACAGCAGAAATTAAAAAAGGTTGGCAAGCGTGGGGTGCTGTTGTGTTGCGTCGTGATTCAACACTCACAGAAAAAGATTTAATTAAACAAATGGAAATAGTTAAAACGCAATTCGGCAATACTAAAGTTGATGTTGAAGTACGTAATTTTGAGTGTGTAAGGGTTTAGAAGTGATTAAAGAAATACGATTAACACATGAACTAGCACGTAATACAGCGATTGACGTAATAAATCAATTACCAGTTGATAGCGAGCATCCGTTGCTAATTTTGATTGATGAAGAAAAACGTTCAAACCGTCAAAATTCATTAATGTGGGCAATGATGACAGATTTATCTAATCAAGTGAATTGGTGTGGTAAAAAACGGCCAAAAGAAACTTGGAAAACACTAGTTGGATTTCAAGCATTAAAAGAAATTGCAGAAGATGATGGGAAAGAATTTACTGCCGAGTATATACAAAGCTTAGATAAATCTACCTTGCTCTCAGTTGATGTGTCTACTAGCAAAATGAATAAGAAAATATTTTCTAAATTGATATTTGTAGCACAAAAATTTGGAGCTGAGGAGGGGGTTATTTTTGGGGATGAAGCGTATGAAGCAATCAAGCTAGCAGAACAGTACAAAGGCCAATTATCAAAGGTGGCATGATGGAAATTAAATTAACAGATAAACAGTTTGAGCAATTACAAACAGAGTTAATAAAAGATGTAATTAAAAGAGCGGAAGCAAGCAAAACAAGTAAGAAAAAATTTATTGATGTTGTTGTCGAGTGTTGCAGCAACGTTAAAGAAAATCAAGCAAAAACACATAAAGTTTCGATTAGTATTGACAGTATAGTGTCGTTAGAAGCTATCGAGAATTATGGTGATTTCAAATCAGCAATAGTTCTCGTTACAAATCACTACGGAGGCCCTGAGTATCTTTGCGCGTCAAGCATTGAAGAAATTAAGCAAATGATAAAAGAGGCTGAAAATAATGACTAACAAGCACAAAGAACAACTGAAACTATACGATGATAAAGAGCGAGAGTTAGAGCGCGCAATCGCAATAGTTAGAGAACAACGCAGAGAATACATTAATCAACATAATCTAAACAGAGTTAATGACAATGTCAAAGAAGCACAAATTAATAAAAACTGATTTTAAATGTCCAGAATGCAATGGACCTTGTTTATATAACGTTGATTTGGATTTATTTGTTTGCAATAGACCGCTAATTGGCGTTAATGGTGAAGTAAAAGGCTCATGTGGTAAGTTTTACAAGAATAAAGCGAAGTTCAGACGATGAAGCGAGAAATAAAGCAGAAAAAATGTAAAAGTTGTGGCAGAAAATTTGCGTTATTTAACTCGCTCGCTCAAGTTTGTTCTATTGATTGCGCCATTCAGTATGCAAAAGATAACAAAGTTCAAGAGCGAGTTAGAAGAAAGTTAGCACAGATAGCAAAAGAACGTATAAAAACACGCTCAGAGCATTTAAGAGATGCGCAAACAGTATTTAACGCATTTATTCGAGAGCGAGATAAAAGCGAGCCGTGTATCAGTTGTGGACGTCATCATAACGGGCAATATCATGCGGGGCATTATCGAAGTGTCGGTGCATGTCCAGAATTGCGATTCTGTGAGCTGAATGTACATAAACAATGTTCAGCGTGTAACAACCACAAATCGGGGAACATCATTGAGTACAGAATTAATTTAGTAAAAAAAATAGGTGCTGAAAAAGTTGAGTGGTTAGAGGGTTATCACGAACCCAAAAAATACACGGTAGAGCAAATAAAGCAGATTAAAGCTGAGTATAAGCAAAAATTAAAAGAGTTAAAGAAGGGTAGGTAACAAATGCTAGCAGAATATATGTACGTTGATGATGAGCCAAAGGAAATAGTAAAACCAGTTACACGAGTTCGCTTTCAGGCTGATTACGATATTACTGATGTGTTAAGGCTGTGGGGTAATTGGTCAAGAAAGGAAGCTTACAAGAAGCAAGGAGCGCTAAACTTATATCAATCTCAAGAGCCAGAATATAAAGAGTTGTGTTCAGATAACGATGGGTTGATTATAGATGGTATTATTTCAAGTATGAAGAACATTAGATTTCAAAAAACTAAAGAAGAAGCCCTTGTTTTAATAAAATCATATTATGGCGACGAAATATTAGATGATGATTATGTTTTTATTGAGCGTTACAAAGTAAAAGAATCTTGCTCTATTCTTATTAGACCTCGAACATTAAGGGAAATAGCGAGTGAGCTTGGTTGTAGCGAAGGTAGTGTTAGAAAAATTAAAAGCTCAGGTGAAAGCCATGTTATAGGTGCTTTGGCTCAACAAACCCAGCAAACGGGAATGGAGTTGGAACTATTTAAAAAAATAAATTTATTTAAGTGAGATATTGACTGCGTACGCAAAAAGTAGTATAAAGGTATCAACATGAAATTATTGTATACAAAGCTCGCAAATGCGGGCTTTTTTGTTATCTAATTATAAAAAAGTGGTTATAGTGGGTATAAAAAGTTGACTTCTCTACGTTAGTGGGTATAATAACCACTATAAATTAACAAAACAGAGGAGATAATGAGTAGCAAGGAAATAATTAAGATGTTAGAGTTGGATGGTTGGTTTTTAGTAAGAGTTAAAGGTAGTCATCATCACTTTAAGCATCAAATAAAAAAGGGGCTAGTAACAATACCACACCCCAAAAAAGACTTAAAAGAAAAAACAGTTAAGTCAATAATGAAACAAGCAGGGTTATAAGCCCTGCTACATTGCTATTTGTTGTCTCGATAATTATTGAGGTGAATTATGTTATATCCAGTTGCTATTGAATTAGGTGATAAAGAACACGCTTATTGCGTTATCGTTCCAGATGTTGCTGGTTGCTTCTCTGCTGGCGATACATTTGAGGAAGCATTAAGTAATGCTAAAGAAGCAATTACAAGTCATATTGAAATTCTGGTAGAGGATGGCGAAAAAATACCTGCGCCAAGTAATGTTGAATCATTTTTAAATGATGATGATTATAAGGGGATGGTTTTCGCGTTGATTGATGTTGATCTGACACATTTGATGGGTGGTGCCGAGAAGCTTAATATAACACTGCCAAGAAAATTATTAAAAGAGATCGATAGAATTGTTGCAAACAATCCACAATACAAAAGTAGAAGCGGGTTTCTTGCTGAAGTATCAATGGAAAAAATTGTAAAAATTTAGTATTTAAATGAATTAACTTAAGCCGACGAAAGTCGGTTTTTTTATATGCAAAATACATCAACAAAAGAACTAGCGGATTTACAAGATAAATATTTAATCGATCTTTTAGATGCGCTAAACAGCTTAGAAAAAGCGGGTTCGCTAGAAATTCCGCTTTACGCATTAGAAAGCGATGAGGCAATGTTAGCTTGGGCTATGTCGCTTTAACAATCAATATTACAAATGTCGGCGACATCGATGTCGTTGAACCGTAACAGTGCCTAAACCTCTGTATATCACGTTTAGGTCAATCATTTTCAAGGGTCTAAAGCTCATACGGTATGAGCGGTCAACTCATAATTGAAAGGTAGCTTGGTTCGAGTCCAGCTAGACCCACCATAACAGTCCCCCTCGCACCTCTACTTATTTTGGTCAAGTAGCAGTAATTCTGCTTAATGCTGAGATTTGATGCGTTTGGGGGCATCTATTTTACATCTTATCTACCAAGCGTAGAAAAAGTTACGACCTCGTCATCGTTGGCGTGGTTAGCCAAATCGACAGCAAAGCTAGACACATGCATAACTACACAATAGCTAGCACGCTGTCACATCATTAACTAACAAGAATATTCATCATGGAAAAATACACTTCACCGATTTCGTATTTCTGGGGAGCTATATGCACTTTATTTGGTGCGCTCAGTTTGAACGATATTGCTATTGTGGTTGGTATTATTTTATCAATAGCGACGTTTATTATTAACTGGGTATATAAACGCCGAGATTTTCATCATAAAAAGAATTTGAGAGAGCAATACTATGAAAAACACAACAAGAATAGCGACGAGTGCGATTTGTAGTGTTTTGGTAATCATTGGTATTGTTATTGCTAATTACTCAGATGAAATCAGAACGAGCAAAGCAGGGCTTGAAATAATCGGTAACGCTGAATCATGCGTAAGAGAGCCATATTATTGTCCAGCCAATGTGTTAACGGTTGGTATTGGCTCTACGGGTAACATTCAACAAAAAGTCTATTCAGACGAGGAAATAGCTCAGCGTTGGGTTAGTGATATCAAAACAGCAGAAATGTGCGTTAATCGCTATGCTAATGGTTTTCATTTGCCTCAACCTGTTTTTGATGCTGTGACGTCTATTACGTTTAATTGCGGTTGTTCAAACATGCGGAAATCAACGATGTATAAACATCTGAACAATGGCGATTATAAAGCGGCTTGTGATGAATTTCCAAGATGGATTAAAGCGGGCGGTAAAGTACTGAATGGCTTAGTAATCAGACGAGAAAAGGAGAAAGCGTTATGTCTATCTTATGCTTTATCATCGCTTCAATAATGGCGGTTAATGATGTCAACGGTTGGGGTTGGTTTTTATTTGTATCGTTATTGTTGAGTGATTCATCATGTTCAAATTGTCTAAAGTGAATATAGTAAGCATAGCATTAATCATTGCCGCTTTTGTCTTTACTATCTATTTCGGTTACAACAATTATCAAAATAAGAAACAGCTACAAAAAGATAAAGCTGAACTATCTGAGAAAATCGAACAGTTGAACCGGAGCATTGCTAAAAACAATCAAATCATAGCGCAACGAGAGCAAGAGAAGGCTCAAGACGCTATGTCAATTAAACAACTTCAAGAGCAGATAAAAGATGCGCTTAAAAATAATCAATGTGCTAATGATTTTATGCCTAGTAACGTATCTGACTGGATGCGGAACGGTAAAAACTGAGTACGTTTATCAATGCAATATTCCTGCATCGCTGACACAGCCAAATAACGAGCCTCATATTGATAAACGAATCACTTGGGGGCAATGTCCAGTTCTGTACACTGAATTATTGAACGAGTTGAGGCAGTGTAATAGCGATAAAAGGGCGATAAGAGAGATTAATAATTAGCTCTTTCGTTACTAGTAAATTATGATATTATGAATTGTTGGTTCGTAGAGATCTTACTTCTATATAGCGGTTAGCGTCTCTATATATTAGGCATGTTATAGCATGCCGACCCTTAAGGCTCTTAATTGAGCCTTTCCTTTTTCAATAATAACTAACTATTCACTTTTACCGCATAAACTATAAAAAATCCCGGGCGGTTATAAAAAATAACTGCATATTTAATCAAACCGCTTAATTGCGGTTTTTTTATATCTAAAGGAAAGATTATGAAAAAGCCAGACTGGGAGGCTATCGAATCAGCCTACAGGGCTGGATTACTGTCTATAAGAGAGATCGCTTCACAACACGGAATAACTCACGGCGCAATAAATAAAAGAGCAAAGCGTGATGGTTGGGAAAGAGATTTAAGCGCAAAAATTAAAAACAAAGCAGACTCATTGGTATCCAAAAAAGAGGTATCCACTCAGGTATCCAGTGAAAATAAGTTAAACGAGCGGATACTCATTGAAGCTAACGCTGAAGTAATAGCCAATATCCGAATGGAACACCGAGGCGATATTCGTAAAGCTCGTAATATTACCAACGCCTTATTTGAGGAGCTTGGCGCTGAATGTGCGGATATAGAGGCATTCAAAAAACTTGGTGAGTTATTAGCAAATCCAGACCAGAACGGCAGGGACAAACTCAATGAAGTTTATATGTCCGTCATATCAATGCCAGAAAGGGTAAAGTCAATGAAAGCATTAAGTGAAACGCTGAAAAATTTAATCACTTTAGAGCGTCAAGCTTACAACATTGATGATACACCAAAAGATAATTCAGTTGGCCAACTTTCGGATTTAATGGATAAACTATCACGGGAGGGTTAATGTTATCTCCTGGTCATTTAAAAAAACTCAGCAATAAGCTTTGGCGTTTAAATAATCTCTACTACATCACGGATAAAGCAGGCAAGCAAATTCGCTTCACAATGACCCCCGAACAGCTTGAATACTTCGAGGGTATGCATACGAGGAATATCATTTTAAAAGCTCGGCAATTGGGGTTTACTACCGAAGTATGTATTATTCAGTTAGATGCCGCTTTATTTGAATCAGCTAAATGTGCTTTGATTGCTCACACTTTAAATGATGCTAAAAGATTATTTAGAGAAAAAGTCAAATATGCTTATGACAGACTACCCGAAGAAATAAAACAAGCCAACCCTGCTAGTAATGATGCGGCTGGTGAGTTGGTCTTTAAAAAAGGCGGTTCGCTTTATGTATCAACTTCATTCCGTGGTGGTACATTGCGTTACTTACATGTTTCTGAGTTTGGTAAGATTTGTGCTAAGTTTCCTGATAAAGCTAAGGAAATCGTCACAGGTGCTTTTGAGGCGGTTGCTACCGGTTGTTTCATTACCATCGAAAGTACAGCTGAGGGTAAAAGTGGTTATTTTTACGATTACTGTAATACAGCTGAAAAAGCCCATATTCAAGGAAAACCATTATCATCACTTGATTGGAAATTCTTCTTTTTCTCTTGGTGGAAAAATCCGCTCTATGCGATAGAGCCAGTTGAACAATTACCGTCTAGATTAGAGGAATATTTTAGCGAGATAAAAGCTAAGTACGGTATCGACTTAACCGAACAACAAAAAGCTTGGTATCACGCTAAAGAGAAAACGCTTGGTGATGATATGAAGCGTGAATATCCATCTATTCCAAGTGAAGCCTTTGAGCAATCAATCGAGGGCGCTTACTATGCAAGGCAATTCAGAGAGCTATACAAAGAAAAACGCATTACCACGCTACCTGATAATAGCCATTTACCTGTTTATACCTATTGGGACTTGGGTGTCGGTGATTCAACTGCTATTTGGTTTGTGCGTAAAGTGGGTGAAGAATTTCACATCATCGACTACTACGAAAATAGTGGTGAGGGTCTCAGGCACTACATGAAAGTTCTTAAGGATAAATCACAAAAACTTGGCTATGAATATGCTGAGCATTGGGCACCGCACGATATTGATAATCGTGAATTATCGGGTGATGGTAAGAGCCGTAAACAGATAGCAAAAGAAGGCTATGAAATTGACGGTGAGAAATACAGCATTAAGTTTAATGTAGCTCCTAAGCTTAGTGTTGATGATGGTATCGAATCAGTTCGTGAAATTCTTCCACTTTGTGCATTTGATTCAAGCAAATGCGAACAAGGTATTGCTAATTTAGAAGCGTATCGAAAAGCATGGGATGATAAAAACGGCTGTTGGCGAGATAAACCGCTTCATGACCATACATCACACGGCGCGGATGCGTTTAGATATTTTGCTGTGGCTAATCGAAATGCACGCAGACAAGCTTTTACAATTCAAATGGAAACAACATTCTAATGAATCATGACATTACTTTTATTCGACCTGAGCACAAACAAGCATCTATTAACTGGGAAAAAATGCGGGATGTTTGTGCCGGCGCTGAAATAATTAAATCAAAAGGTAATCAGTATTTACCTTATTTAGATCCTACCGATAAGAGTGAACGTAATAAAAAACGCAATCAGGATTATATTGCAAGGGCGGTTTTTTATAGCATTACTGGTCACACAAAAATTGGTTTAATTGGCATGGCTTTCCGCAAAGATCCAACAATTAGCATCCCTAACAAGTTGGAATATCTCAAAACCAATGCAGATGGTGCGGGAACAAGTATTTACCAACAGTCACAATCAACGCTTGAATCAGTATTAGAAGTTGGGCGTCATGGTTTGTATGTTGATTATTCCTCAGATTCTAATGAGGCTATGATTTTATCGTATAAAGCAGAAGATATTATTAACTGGCGAACACAACGAATTAACGGTAAAGATAAGCTAGTTTTAGTTGTTCTTCGGGAAGTCGTTGAAGTCTCTGATGGATATGGTTTTAAAGATATCACTCAATATAGAGAGTTAGCCATTGAAGAAGGCAAGTTCATTTGTAAGGTTTGGCGTCGCACAGGAGAAAATAACAGTGGACCTTATGAAATTGATTCTATTTATGAGCCAAAACCAAAAAATGAAGATCATTGGCATGAAATTCCATTTACATTTGTAGGTGCTCAAAACAACGACCCAACAATTGATGATTCCCCTTTATCTTCATTAATTGAAATCAATTTAGGACACTATCGTAATAGTGCTGATTATGAAGATAGTTTGTTCTTTTGTGGTCAGGTTCAGCCTGCAATTATCGGATTAGACACTGAATGGCGAGATTTCTTGGAAAAGAATGGTGTCAAGATTGGATCTCGTACCCCATTATTACTTCCTCAGGGTGGTAATTTTGTTTACGCTCAAGCTCAACCCAACACTTTAGCTAAAGAGGGTATGGACGATAAGCGCAATTATATGGTGGCACTAGGCGCTAGGTTAATAGAGCAAAACTCATCAGCTAAAACCGCAACACAAGCTAATGGTGATCAAACAGCATCAACATCCGTACTCGGTATATGCTGCTCTAACGTGTCGGAGGCTTACACGATAGCGCTGAAATGGTGCGCTCATTATCTTGGGATAGTGGTTGATGACATTGTCTGTTCTATCAATCAAGAGTTTATTTCTAAGATTGCTGATGCTGGCATGATTACCGCTATTGTTAGCTCATGGCAATCAGGCGCAATCAGGGATGAGGATATGATACGTGCAATGCAAAAAATAGATATCATTGACCCAAGTGCAGATCCTGAAACCGTCAAGCAGGAGCTAAAAGACGCAGATCCTCAGTTGCTGGATTAATTTATGACAATTAACAAAAAACTTCGCGATGAAGCAATTTATCACCGCGTTAATCTGGTTGGTTATGAGCATAATTTAATAAGAGAATCACTTAAACTTCTAAATGTCGTTGATCAACAGTTAACAGCCCAGCTATATATTGCGTTAGATGATTTATCTTCTAGTGAATTTAAAATATCACGACTTGAATCAATGCTCAGTAGTGTTAAATCATTAAATTCATTTTCTGATTATCTCTTTGGTGAATTAAATGCATTTAGTGAATATGAGAGTAATTATCAATATTCACTGTTTGAATCGTTATTATCCGATATTGTTAAAACTAAATACCCTTTAATGCAGATATCGCCCAATCAGTTATTTGCGGTGGTAAAAGCAAAACCATTTCAAGGGCGATTATTGTCTGAATGGGTAAGCAATATCGAAGATGACAGACTTAAACGTGTTACAAACGCCGTTAGAACTGGTTATGTAACTGGCGAAACCACTGAACAGATTATTAGGAGAGTGAGAGGTACTAAAAAGAACAATTATAAAGATGGTGTTTTAGAAACGAGTAAGAGAAACGTATCATCATTAATTCGCTCAGCTGTATCTCACACAGCCGCCGTTTCTCGTGATGAGTTCGGAAAGGCTAATAGCGATTTAATAAAAGGCAAGCAATGGTTATCTACGCTTGATACTAGTACTACTCCGATGTGTATTATTCGTGATTTAAAACAGTATACATTAGATAACCAGCCTATCGGTCATGACATTCCATACGGTGACGGACCGGGTAAATTACATTTTTGTTGTCGGTCTGTTGAAACGTTTATACTAAAAAGTTATCGTGAACTAGGGATCGACATTGATGAAACACCAACTGGCACACGGGCATCAATGGATGGTCAAGTTCCTGCTAAAACATCTTATCTTGAGTGGCTAAAAACGCAATCACAAGAAAGACAAGAGCAAATCTTAGGAGTAGAAAGAGCGAGGTTATTACGAAATGGGGAAATTGAGCCAGAAAAGTTTTTTACTCGTGATGGACACTTGTTAACAATTGACGAGTTAAACAACCAACTCAGTGGTCAACTTTCAAACTTAAGAACAGTTGAAGAAGTTGAAAATTGGATGCAAAGAAAAAGCATAGCTGCTAATGTTAAATTTCCGAAAGATACATCTCTCGAAAGCGCTAAAGATGTTGCTGAAATATCAGAAGATATTATTAAAAGGTTCAATTTATCAAAACTCTCTTGGTTAGGGACAAAAGATAAATTTTCGGAAACTGCGGCTGGTGCTTATAATTTATCTCAAAACTCAATTCACATGGCGCAATGGATGTTAGACCCAAGCGAATGGGAGGCAATTGCAGAAAACGCCGCCATGCTAGGGTTTAAAGATATGGTCATTTATGAAATTGATTTATCTCCAGATAAAAAACAGCTAGCACGGATAATTGCTAACTTGGATGTTTTACCTTACGCATCAGTTCAAAGCATAAAAGGAACAATAGCGCACGAATTCGGGCACTATCTGTATTATCAAGATGAGAAGTATTTATCTAAAATCACTCAAATTGCATATAATGACAAATGGGCGCATGTGCTAAGTTATTATTCTTCTGATTCAAATGAAGAGCTTTTTTCTGAAAGCTTTGCTTTGTATATGCTTGGCGATACTGAATCGAGAAAGAGAATTCATCCTTTAATACTAGAATGGTTAATAAAACATGACAAACGATAATCTAAGAAAGGTCCACGCTTTAATTCAAAAACAGCCGTGGGATGATGACATCTTAGTGGAGATACAAAAGTTGATTGATAACGAGCCAAATTTAGCCATTAAACGTATGATGGCTATGAGTATGAGTGCAGTTACCAATAAAATGGAAAACAGCAAAACAATAGATAAATAAAAATTTATAAACATCTACAAGGTCGCTATATGCGACCTTTTTTATTTTCAGAGCAAAGCTCAAATCCTGAGGGGAAATTATGTTATTTAGAGAAATCAACCGAAAGTTTTATTCAGAAGCGCAAGAAGGTGGCGATGCTGGTGGTGGCGCGACAATCACCCCAGAAGTGCAAGCCTTAATTGATAAAGCAGTTGCTGAAAACACGCAAGGTTTAAAAAATAAAAATACCGAATTGTTAGGTAAGCAAAAGGCATTATCTGAAAAACTAAAGCAGTTTGAAGGGATTGATCCTGACGCCGTCAAAACAATCTTACAGAGATTTTCAGATGATGAAGAAGCAAAACTTATTTCAGCAGGGAAAATCGATGAGGTATTAAACAAACGCACAGAGCGGTTTAGAAGCGAGTTTGATAAAAAACTCAAAGCAGAACAAGAACGAGCCGATAGCGCGCAAAAGAAAGCTGAAAAGTATAGCAGTATTGTGCTTAGCAACAAAATGACTAATGCAGCATTGAAAGCGGGAGCATTACCAGAAGCATTAGAAGATATTAGTTTACGTGCCAAAGGCATGTTTATTTTAAGTGATGACGGCGAGGCTGTCGCAGTAGGACAAGATGGCGAACCTTTACTTGGTAAAGACGGTAAAACTCCGTTATCACCTCAAGAGTGGGTGGAATCATTAAAAGATAATGCTCCACACCTATTTCCAAGAGCCGAAGGCACTGGAGGCGGAGGTCACAAGGCAGGCGGTTCCAATTTAGTTCGTTCAAAAATGACCAGCACGGAAAAACATAACTACATCCAGAAATATGGTCAACAAGCATATTTAAAATTACCAAAAGATTAAGAGGAAGTTAAATAATGGCAACAACAGTAAATACAGATTTAATCATTTACAACGATTTAGCACAAACCGCATTTTTAGAGCGACGACAAGATAATTTGGATGTATTTAATGCGGCATCTAATGGTGCAATTCTTATCGACAATGAATTAATTGAAGGAGATTTTCGTAAACGAGCATTTTATAAGGTTAACGGCTCTATTGACCCTCGTGATGTTAATTCGGTTGATCCTGTTACAGGTAAAAAAATCGGTGCAGGCGAAGCTGTGGGCGTCAAAGTGCCATGGAAATATGGACCCTATGAAACAACAGAAGAAGCATTTAAACGCCGTGGGCGTGATATTTCTGAATTTTCAGAGGTGATCGGCGTTGATGTGGCAGATGCAACATTAGAGGGCTACGTTAAATATGCCATCAATTCTCTAATGGCTGCTATTGGTGCTAACACTGACATGACAGTAACCGCAGATATCGCGACCGATGGGAAGAAAACATTAACTAAAGGATTACGCAAATACGGCGACAAATTCAATCGTGTTGCTTTATTTGTTATGCATTCTACAACCTACTTTGACATTGTAGATCAGGCAATGGATAACAAGCTATACGAAGAAGCTGGTGTTGTGGTTTATGGTGGCCAACCGGGAACATTAGGCAAACCTGTATTAGTTACCGATTCTGCGCCAGTTGATGCGATTTTAGGTTTAGTTGCAAGTGCTGTAAAAATCACTGAGTCACAAGCTCCGGGATTCCGTTCTTATGACATCAATACGCAGGAAAACTTAGCAATCGGATATCGTGCAGAGGGTACAGTTAACATTGACTTACTCGGTTATAGTTGGGATACATCAAAAGGCGCTAACCCAGATTTAGCCAAGCTAAGCAATCAAGTTAACTGGAAAAAACACTTTGACAGCAATAAATCTACCGCTGGCGTTTTAATCAAACTAGGAGCGCCAAACGTTAACAGCAGATCTGCCAAAGGAAATAATTAAAACAAAGGGCGTAAAGCCCTTTTTTATGGAGCAATGAATGATTAATGCCGATCCTAATTCTAGCAACTTTAACAGTTATGCAAGCATTGATGATTTAGAGCATTTTGCTAACGCAAGAGATATAAGTTTACCTGACAATAAAGAATCATTGCTCATTAAAGCAATGGACTATTTGAATGGATTAAATTGGGCAGGTAAGAAAGCCAAACAAAGCCAAACTTTACCATTTCCTAGAAAGGATATTGTTCTGGATGGCTATTTATTACCTAGCAATGAGATCCCAACTCCACTAATAACAGCTCAATGTATGTTAGCTATTGAAGCTATTTCGGATGATTTATTACCTAGTGCGCGTGAAGCTCCAGTAAAGTCGGAGTCTATAGCTGGCGCGTTAACAGTAGCTTATGCGGTCGATGAATCCGGCTTTAGACCACAGTATACTGCTGTTATGTCAATATTGGGTGATTTGGTTGTTAGCAGTGGGTTTTCAATAAATTGTATTGCCGAGAGGTCGTGATAGTGAACTTTTATGAACGTTCATTTAATACAGCCTTGAAGCTCCTTTCAAAATACGGCATGGAATACTCAGTATTAAGAAAGGGTAAGGTATCGATTGTTAACGGTAAAGAAGTTATTACCGAAAATCAAACCTTTACAACAATTGGCATAAAAACCAATTATAACCCAATTGAGATTGACGGAACAGTTATTCAGTCTGGAGATATTCAGATGGTTTTTTCTGCTGATGTTGAGCTGAAAATCAACGATATTGTAATCATTGACGGTGAAAAATATCTGATTAAACAGCCTAATCCCGTAAAACCTGCTGATGTTCTTATGTGCTACAAAACACAGTTAAGGAAAGCGTAAATGTCAAATAGCCAAAACTTTCTATCGTCTATCAATGCGTTTGTAGATAAAGCGAAAGCAAAAAATGAGCTTGTAGTTAAAAAGGCTAGTATCGAAATATTGCAAGACATTATCAGAATGTCACCAGTTGGACAGCCTGAATTATGGCAAGGTTATGCACCCAAAGGCTATGTCGGTGGACGTTTTCGTGGCAACTGGCAAGTTACCTTTAATGTGCCTGCATCTGTTGAACTAGATAGAATTGATCCATCAGGAATGGACACGTTAAAAGATGGTATCGAGCAGATTGGGCGGTATACAAATGGTGTTCAGTCAATCTACTTTACTAACAACCTACCTTATAGTGTGAGATTAGAGTTTGGACACTCTAAACAAGCGCCTAACGGTATTGTCAGGGTCGCCGCGCTAAACGCTCAAGCTCATTTCGACAACGCCACAAAAGGAGGTTAATAATTGATTTCGACAATTTCAGAATTGCTAGAATCGCATTTAGATATCATTGCCAACCAGCTAGGTTTACCAATCATTTATGAAAACATTGAAGCAACACCCAATGACGAAATATACTTGAAATCCAACATATTGCCAGCAATCACAACCAGCTTTGATTTGGGCGGTAATTCACGGATTTACAAAGGAGTTTATCAAGTTAGCGTAGTAGCTCCAATTAACACTGGTAAATCACACTCTCAGCAGATATCAGAAGCGATTATTACGCATTTCAAACTCAATACAGAGTTAACCAAAGATAATTTTTCACTTTACATCAACTCAATACCTA
The DNA here is from genome assembly GCF_057063565.1 of Gilliamella sp. X-57. Lineage (NCBI taxonomy): Bacteria > Pseudomonadati > Pseudomonadota > Gammaproteobacteria > Orbales > Orbaceae > Gilliamella > Gilliamella sp. X-57. The sequence continues at coordinate 113,796 of NZ_JBXSQI010000003.1, forward strand.
GTGTTTATCCTGCTATCACGGATAAAACTACTTACACCATACCAATTAGCATGAATTACCGTGCTGATACGTTAATTTAATTAAATTAGGAGTTTACTATGGGTTTTGCATTACCTAACGGCGCACGGGTTTACGTGCAAAAATCAAAGGGCGAGGCTTTAGCATTTGAAACTATTACAAACGCCAAAGAAGCGGTCGTCACATTGAAAGCGAATCACGGACTTGTGGTTGGCGATGAGGTTCTAATTACTTCGGGCTGGTCAAGGCTTGATTACGTTGTGGCCAAAATTACTCGTGTTAATGCTGCAGAAGCGACACTGGGCAACATTAACACAAGCGATGTAAATATGTTTCCTGCTGATGAGGGTGCTGGAACGGTTACTAAAATCACAGCTTGGGAACGTTTACCACAAATTAAAGAAGTTTCAACCGAGGGAGGAGAGCAACAATATGTTCAAATTCAATTCCTCGAAGATGACAAAGAAAAGCAATTGCCGACCATTAAATCGGCAAAAAGTAAAAGTTACACCATTGCTCATGATAGTTCTTTACCGGCTTATCCAGTGCTTCAAGAGTTGGACCAAACTAATGATGTGGTAGCAATGAAAATGTATATACCGAAAGCAAAAGAAACTCGCTACGACGCTGTACGAGTGTCATTTGACCCAACACCTGAGACGGCTATCAACGAGATCGAAACCGTAAAAATCAACACAACCGTTGAATCACCAGCAATCACATTTTATAAAGATAAATAAGGGTAAACTAAATGGCAAAATTTAAATTAGTCGCAGAACCAACGTTTAAATGTAATGTTTTAATTCCTCGTGCAGGTCAAGAAGACGGGCAAATTGAACTCACTTTTAAACATTACTCAGCAGATAAGCTCGCTAAACTTGAAGATGAAGTTAAAGATAAACAAATTATCGATCTTGTAATGAAAATCGTTCAAGGCTGGAGTTTGGATGAAGAATTTAATCAAGAAAACATGCAAATCTTATTAAATAACTATCCTGCTGCTTGGCGCGCGATAACCGATACATATTATAAAGAAATGTTAGGTCAACGCGAAAAAAACTAATTGAACTTGCCATTGCTCTATATACCCCTGAGCCGTCAAAGGATGAACTGGCGGCATTCGGTCTAACCGAAGATGATTACGCTGATGAGTATGTAGAAATATGGCAAGAAAATTTAGGTGCTTTTAAGCTATTTAAAGCAATGTCCACCCAGTGGCGTACAAGCATGGGTGGCGTTACAGGGCTTGATTACAATTGCTTACCATGGGTTATGAAAGTTAACAACATAGCTGAAAACGAGACTATTTTTAACGATATTCAAATCATGGAAAGCGAAGCCCTGAAATTAATGCACAAATCAAAATAATTGTTAGTTTAAAGGGTAACATTTGAAAAATCACCCATCAGTCATCAACAACAGTCAAACCACCTTCGGGTGGTTTTTTTATGCTCATTATTCAGCAAATCAATAACAAATTTAACGCTCACATGAATAGCTCGACGGAGTAAAAGCATGAAGCTGCCTACCTTCAGTGAATTGTTTTCATGTAAGCTTTTATTAAAAAGGTAAAAGGAGTGATTAATGAATAATTTAAAAAAAATAGAAGTCCCATTTTGCAATACAATAATCCAAGCTATTGAGCATAACGGACAGCTTTATGTTTCAATGCGCCCCATTTGTAAGAATATCGGCTTACAGTGGGGATCTCAGTATAACCGCATCATGCGTGACGAAGTAATGAAAACCTCCGTCTTCATAATGAAGACGCAGCTAGATGGCGACATACAAAATCGTGATATTGTGTATTTACCCTTATCAATGCTAAATGGTTGGTTGTTTGGTGTTAGTACTAAGAAAATCAAACCAGAGTTAAAAGACAAGCTAATTAAATATAAGCGTGAATGTTACGACGTGCTTTATCAATATTGGACTAAAGAGCGATTCGAATTCATGAAAGAGATAAATAAACTGCTTTTTGAGTTCCATTACGAAAAAGAGGGGGCAAGTCAAGCAGGCAGAATATTATCAAACTGGAAACGAATTAAGCCTCGCATTGAAAATAAACTTCATTCATTAATGAATCAATCCCAATTACAGCTAACAGTATAACCGCCTTGTGCGGTTTTTTATTGCTCTTAGTTAATAAATTTCATACTATTACCAAAAAACTAAGGAGAATGGTATGAAAAGAGCTTTACAGGCTTGCGTTATTATTTTTTTTATAATAATTATTATGGTGGTTATTGCTGTTTATAATCATGTTTCCAACAGAATCACAGATGAAGAAATGCTATATTACAAATCTTCTGAATTCTGCTCATCTCTACTACAGCGAAATTTGAAATCACCAGAGTCTTATCAAGAGCAGGAAGTTTTTGTAATTCCCGAGAAAGCTTCTGAAGATGAGTTAAAAGAATTTGTTTCCCAAAAAAATATCAAGTTGTATCAATTAGAATATGAACGAGGAAACTTAAGTTTATACAACTTTAATATACTTATAAAGTATGGCGCCAAAAAATCTTTTGATTTACGGAATAATGCGCTATGTGAATTTAGAGCTTTTAACATCAAGAATCGGGGATTCTTATCTCCAAACTTAGAAGCCATAACCGCCGGTTATGAGCGATATACTAAGGGCGAGATGCTTTTATTGTTTCCTGGTTCTATAAATACATCAGGATTAAATAAATTTAGCTTTTGGGAAAAGTTAAATTATTTATTTAATAAAAAGAACTTTTCAATTGCAGAATAGCAATTTAATCAAACCCTCTTAGAGGGTTTTTTATTATCTAAAATAAGGTATCCATATGAAAGTTTTTTCCATAGTTTTTCATGATAAAAATGGCGTAATACTCGCTACAGATCGGCATGAAGATTGTTGGATAAGGTTATTTGGGGAGTATTATGGTCGCTTAACCAAGATTAGAGACCATAATGAATTTATTAAGGCTGGAAGCATGATGAAATTAGTCGAATTACGTCAGGAGTCCGAGATAGACCCAAGTCTAATAGTTTCAATACCAAGTGTTTTGTGGCGTCTACAGGAAGCTCTTTCAACTTACCAAGATATGTCTTTTTCTCAGTCTCAGTTAATGAAGATTGCTTGATAATATCTTCCAGTTTTTCTAATGTTTCATTGTGAATTTTAATAGTTGTAACATTAAGTATTGAAGATAGACCGCCATCATCACGGATAAAATCTATGCCTTTTGTTGTTATTATTAAAGCCGAATCGTTAACATGATATCCATCAGATGTTTGATAAATAGAGTTTTCAGATATTAATCTATGATCAATTAGATATTTAAGATTGGCAATAATATTATTATCATCCCCAAATTTATTTAAAATGAACATGCACTTTTCTTCTTCTAAAGAGTAGGGAAATACATCATATAATGATGTTAGCAATTCATTTTGTATTTCTCTTGGAAATTTGTCCATCATGATTCCTATATAGGTTAGGGGTTATTTTTTAGTTTGATTTTTTTGTAATTCTTCTTGGGCAAGATGGTTGGGTATAACCACTCTAAATATATAAGTTTGAATATCCATATTAAGCTTATTAGCTTGCTCCATCATTAAATCGTATTTTTCTTTTGGTAAATTTAAGTAGACACCAATTTCTTCTTTTCCTTTATCTCCATCAGATAAATCTGTTTCTTCTCCGTATGCCAACCAAGAAAAAGGTACGCCTAAATGATTCGCTAGTTTTGAAATTATATTTGCTCTTGGTTTATTTTTACCTGCTTCATACCTAGATATTTGGGCAGCAGCAATACCAGTTCGTTTGGATAAGTCTTCTTGAGAATATTCAAGTTGAGCTCTTCTTTGTATTAATCGTTTTGCAAAAGTGTCATTATTTATCATAAATAGTATTGAAATGTATTGACATGGTTAATTATTAGAATTAGTATACTATACATTCCATGACACTTTAAGACATTTTATTATTAATTATGAAAACAAGAAAAAGTATATCTTTAATTAGAGATCATGTTGGACTAGATAAAAAATTAAAATCTAAATTATCTATATCTAAAAATGGTTGTCATGAATGGAATGGAGCTAAAAATTATGATGGCTATGGAATGATTTGGTTTGAAGGATATTCTTGGGCTACTCATAGAGTTGCTTATGAATTAGCTTATGGTGCTATACCTCAAAATAGCAAAAATTTTTGGGTATTGCACACGTGTGATAATCCGTCGTGCTGTAATCCTGAACATTTATATGTTGGTTCTCCGTCTGACAACGCAAAAGATTGTGCTGAAAGATGTAGAAAAAGTGTAGGTTGGCGTTTGTGGGCTAGTCAAGATCCTAATTTTGACCCAAAGAGAAAAGTAGGGACAGTTTATTATGAATACAGAAACGAAATAAAAACTTTACATGAATGGGCTGAACTTTTTGGTATCAATGCGAGAACTTTAGATCAGCGATTTGCAGCAGGATGGAGAGAGGAAGATATTCCTACACCAGCTAATAAATATAAAAGACATTTATCAACAGACTGTACTACTCACTATAGAAGGTTTTCAGGTATAGCAGAAGTAAATCAATATTTAGCAAATAAGGAGAAAAAATTGAAAGAAAATAAAGTACCAGTATCAGCTAGAATTCCCGATTGGATGAAATCTATTCTTGAGAATTCAGCTATTAAAAATGATAGAAATTTTAGTTTAGAACTAATTAACAGAATAAAGCTGTCATTAACAGAGGAGGAAAAGAAAATTGCAGGTATCTAATAAAGCAAAAACCCCAAGTGCAGCAACACTTGAGGTTCAATCATTAATCCCACAGCAAAGAGGAATCAAATCTATGAAAAATGATATAACTTTAGTTAATAAAAGTCAATTGACAATGTCTAGCCGTGAGATAGCGGATTTAGTTGAATCTAGGCATGACAAAGTTAAGCAATCTATCGAACGTCTTGCTAAACGTGGTGTTATTGATATTCCCCCAATGGGGGAATACCTAGATTCACTGGGTAGAAAGGCAAGTGAATATAAATTAGTAAAAAGAGATTCTTATATTGTTGTTGCTCAATTATGTCCTGAGTTTACAGCTAAATTAGTTGATCGCTGGCAAGAACTAGAAGAAGCAATAGCTTGGTCAACAGACAGAAAGCCAACAGTTTTACCAAAACACATTGGCTTAGCTGAATATAGAAAAGCCAGAGCAATATCAATGGCAACTAAATCAGCAGAAGTTATTTGTAATCGATTTGATAATCTCAGCAAACCGTCTCAGCAAGTTATCTTTGCAAAAATGGTTAATAGTTCCGTTAATGAAGAATTAATCCCACTCCCGATTTTAGAAAACAAAACATTTTCAGCTAGTGAGGTGGGTGATTTACTCGGCGTATCCTCAAATAAAATTGGTCGTATAGCTAATAAGCTCAACTTAAAAACAGAAGACTACGGAATTTTCGTACTCGATAAGTCACGTTCTTCTGATAAACAAGTTGAAACTTTCAGATATAACGAAAAAGCAATAGATGTAATCAAAAATCATCTTATTAATAAAGAAATCGCTTAACCAATTAACAACAAATTATAAGCCCCCAAAGAGGGGCAATTACGAGGATATAGCATGTCAAATCAATTAATGTTTAATGATTCACCAGTACAATTAGTCAATCATAATAATCAAATTTGGATTACATCAGCAGAACTGGCTAAGGCTTTACAATATTCAAATAGTAAAGCTGTAACAATGATTTATAATAAGTATTCTGATGAATTTACATCTTGTATGTCTCAGGTACTCGAAATAAGTACCTCAGGAAATTACATTAAAAAGGTACGAATTTTCTCACTTAGAGGTTGTCACTTAGTGGCTATGTTTTCTAGAACGCCAATCGCAAAAGAATTTAGACAATGGGTTCTTGATATTTTGGATAAAGAAACACATCAGAGAGCTTTCTCCCCAACCATAGCTCATATACCGCATCAAGGGCGTTGGGTAGTTCGATATATTGAAGACAAAATAGAAGTTAAAAATATTGATGGTAAAGTTTGCATTGATAATACGTTGTTTCTTCAACTTCAAAAAGATTCAATTTATTATCGAAATAAATTGATTGAGTTGAATGATAAGTTAAAACAATTTACTACACTAACAAATAATTTCATGGAAAGAACAAAAATCACAAGTGGTGAGTGTAGCGCATCACTTTTTTCAGTGCCGCTTAAATTGATTTAAAACCTTAGAGACTACAACCCTTTTTTTAATCGCTTTTATAATCCATTGAAAAATATAGATTAATTTCAGTGCTAGAAAAAAGGGTTATTTTCGAAAAAATGGTTAAATTTTAGTTAAAACAAAAGGCTATGTTTGATATAATCTGTTTACCGCTGCATAAGCGGTTTAGAAAACAAAGGAATCAAAAATAATAGAAGCCCCCAAAGTTCACCGCTGCGTAAGCGGTTTAGAAATTGTCTTTTTCTGCTTCAAGTTCTTCAACACGGTTCACCGCCGATTGGGCATAACCTAATGTAATTGCGTTCACCGCCGAGTAGGCGGTTTTTTATTGCGCTTAGTTAATAAATTTCATACTATTAGTCAAAATTATTTACAGGAGAATGGTATGAAAAAGACTTTACTGGCAGGTTTAATTGGGTTTGCTTTGGTCGGGTGTGTGAGTGATATTAAGTATAATTATGTGCCAGAGGTTACTCAAAAAAGCTATCCTGATCTTAATGTAGTTACGACTACGTATATAGGTGATGATATGGTTCGCCAAGGCAACGTTAAAACAATGGATGTAATTTCGTTTCCAGTAGCAACTCAAGTTAATAATTATTGGTACTCTTATATCATTGATGCGGGTGATTATCCTAAGCTAGGTGAAGATAAAAAATATTTATTTTTTGCGGCAAGAAGTGTAAACGGGAATTCTATTGTGAAAAGTTTCAATGTTCCTGCGGCTCCGATAGGTATGAGGGTTAGTAAAGATTCGTCTAAAAATGAAGTGTGTATATCTTTTGCAACAGGGACTGATTTTTGTGAGAATCATAAACAGTTTACTTATAAAAAGGTTAGTGTGACGAGTCAGGATGGATTCCAGCAAACACTGATTTATAACGGTAAGGTTGGTAATAAAATTAATATAGGATATCGAGAATTTAATAACGATATGGCACGCCCTGCTTTTTCTAATAATGCTGAGTATGATTTATCGCGTTCTACGGTGATAAGATATAAAGGTGCTGTTATTGAGGTTTTGCAAGCCACGAATCAACATATAAAATATAAAGTTATTAGCAATTTTAATACTCCTCACTAGGAAAATAGCACTTAAACATCAACCCGCTTAGGCGGGTTTTTTAATATCTGGAGAAAATTATGGCAGAAGAAATCACATCACTAAAGCTTAAGATTGATGTGCAAAGCGTCGATGAAGCGAATAAAAAACTAGATGATTTTAGTAAAAAGGCGGAGGGTGCGGCGTCTGCTACTGATGAGTTCGAAAACTCACAACAAATTATCAAAAGTTCATTATCTCGAACGGCTAAAGAGGTTGACGAAGTTCATCGACGTATTGCTGAATATCGTAAAAACCTTACAGCAAATACAAACTCAGCGAAAAAATTTGCTGAATCTAGCGATAGATTATATGTTGGTTTTCGAAATCAAATTGACAGCTTAAAAGATGTTAATACTGCCTCAAAAGAGCTTGCAAGAGTTAGAAAAATGCTTGCAAAAACTTATAAAAACGGTCGAATAGATATCCACAATTATAGCCAATTACTCTCAGATATCGCAATCAAGCAAAAAGAAGTAACGACTGCTGAAAACATTGCAAGCAAAGCGCGAACTGATTTTTTAAATAAATTAAAAGCGCAGGTTGCTACTCAGAATCTATCAAAAGAGCAATTATTGCGATATCAAGCTGCGCAACTCGGGGTTAGCTCATCTGCTGATGTTTATATTAGAAAACTAACGCAAGCAACGAAAGAAACCCAAAAATTAGGCACAGCGTCTTTAGCTACTAAGCACCAGTTAGCTACAATGACGACACAGATGATGCGAGGAAATTTCACAGGTCTACAAACTTCTAGTATGTCTATGATCATGAAAAATGGCATAGGCAATACTTTTAGCACGCTGTTAACCTCGTTGAATCCCGTTAACATCGGTATTTCAGCAATGGTCGGATTGCTCGGTAGCATGATACCGAAGCTTTTTGAGACTGAAAGTGCTACAGATAAATTAGCAGCGGCGCAAGATCGTTTAAATAGGGTGCTGAATACAGATAAAAAAACTGGTTTTACTTTCTTGTCTGACGATATGATGCAGTTACTTAAGAAAAATAGGCCGTTAGTTGAAGGGTTGTTAAAATCAAGCGAAAGAGATGTAAAAAAAACTATTTCAGGAATTAAGGCTCAGCTTCAAGACGGATTTAAAGATGCTGAAGTAGGGTGGAAAGAAAAGCTTAAGAGGCTCGGGCGTAGCGGCACTTCGGATTTAGATGCAGTTCTTGATTCTATTCAACAGCTCACTAAAGGCGGACAGGATTTAAGTGCAGCGTTTAAAAATGTTAATGATGAAGCTTTGGAATCGGCATCTGGCATTAGAAGTAAAGTTTCTAGTTATGCAGAATATTTCGATATAACAGAAGAGCAAGCTCAAGATTTGCTTGTTGATTTATCTAACATTAAAGCTGAGACCGATTCAATTAAAGCATCAGAAAAGATTAATGACTTAATTAATAAACTTGGAAATTTATATAAAACCTCAGACAATGGTAATGACAAATTTCAAGGCCTAATTAATGGATTAATTGAAATTGCAAATAAAGCGAGCGACGCCTCATTAAAGTTACAGCTTTTAAAAGCAATAAGTGGGAATGCAGATAAAGCAACAGATCCAACAAAAAGCCCGTTCTACCAATACTCACAAATGATTATGACGCGTAGCGAGCGTGCAAAAGCTGAAATTGAGGAGATGAACAGAAAGGCTGATGAAGCTAACAAAATATATAAGAAAGGGCAAGATGGTTATGTAACTGATGACATGAGGAAAAAAGCAGCAGCACAGATTAGAGCCAGCAACGCCGAAAAAACGAGCTCAGCAACTAACCTTTTGCGCACATCACAGCAGCAAGAAATCAGCTTAAAAAGTCAGCTTCAAGCACTTCGGGAACAGAGCTTGACGGTTAACACAATCACATCGGAGCGCAAAAAGTACTTTGATTTACAAGCCCAGATTCAAACGCTAGAAAGCACAGGCAATAAATCAAGAATGTCAGCGCACGAAAAATATGTACTTGCGCATAAGGATGCTTTACTTGCTCAGTTTGCTAAAAATGCAGCTATTAGTGAAGAAATTGCACAATACGAAACAGCGACTAAAGCGCTTCAAAAAATGCAAGAGTACACAACAAACTTATCTGCAAAATCTCAAGCTAGTCAAGCTACTTTTGGTATGACATCAAAAAATGCGAATCGCTACAATGAAATGTCAGAGCTTGACGCTCAGCGTGATATAGCTTTAAAAGGTACGACAAATCCGAATGAAATAGCAAAAATCACCGAGGAATACAACAAGGCAAAACAAGCGCTACAACAAAGTTGGCAACAAGAAGACATCAATCAAACTGATTGGTTCGCAGGGCTAAAAGTGGGTATTAATGAATTTTCAGATGCTTCACAGAACATGTTTGATGCGTTTCGTGATTTAGGACAACAAACCATGAGTTCTGTTAGCCACTCATTAACTGAATTTGTTACGACTGGGAAAATGAGCTTTAAAAGCCTTACTAAGTCAATTCTCACCAACATTATCGAAATTATTAATAAGTTGCTAGTTGCTCAAGCAATACAGTCATCAATGAAATGGTTTGGAATGGCTAGCGCTGGTGCTGGTGCAGCAACGGGAGGGCTACAGCAAGCTTATAACGGTGGATTGATTCGAGGTTACGCAACTGGTGGGGATGTTGGATATAGCATTAAATCGTGTGGCTTCACAGGACGAGGCAACAAGTATGAACCAGCAGGCATTGTTCACAAGGGCGAATTCGTATTCACTAAAGAAGCAACAAAACGCCTTGGCGTTGGCAATCTTTACGCATTAATGAACGACGCTCAAAGAGGATACGCAAGTGGTGGCGCAGTGAATCTAGGTCATGCCTCACCAATTGCTTTTACTCGTAAGTCTAATAAATCATCAAGTGCTATAAATGTTAATACTAATGTGACGTTAAACATGGAATCTAATAGTGAATCAGGGGCGACTAACTCAAGCATTGATGCAAATTCTATTGAAAGTCAAGCTGCTGCAATAATTGATCGGCGCGTAAATGAAACGATAAAAAAACTTGTTTCGCCGGGCGGTGATTTATATAACCTGATGCGTGCAAGATAGGTATTAGGAGGAGGAAATGACAATAGATGTTTTTAAATGGAAAACAATGGGCAATCCGAAACATACAGATTCGTCAAATATTAACGAAGCTGGATTTGGTGACGGTTATTCGCAAATTTGGGTGTCAGGAATTAATAGTGTCAGCGAATCGTGGGACTTAACCTATACAGGATGCATCAATGAAATAAAAGAAGTTCGTGATTTTTTAAACTCACACATCATAAAGTCGTTTAAGTGGAAAAATCCGTACGGCGAAGAAAAATTGTATCGAGTTGTGAATAAATCTATCGAATCCGAATTTGTTGGCGGCAGAGTTGTTTCATTATCATTCAAATTTATTCAAGCTTATTCACCTTGATTAAAAATCGGTTAGGAAATGCATTGATTTTATTAAAGTTTTTTCTGGCGTTTTTGGTGGTAATCTCAACAACCCTTTTTTTAATCGCTTTTTTAATTTATTGAAAAATATAGATTAATTTCAGTGCTAGAAAAAAGGGTTATTTTCGAAAAAATGGTTAAATTTTAGTTAAAACAAAAGGCTATGTTTGATATAATCTGTTTACCGCTGCATAAGCGGTTTAGAAAGTCAAATCTTTAACAACGCTCAAAATCAAATGGTTCACCGCCGAGTAGGCGGTTTTGAAAAACTTCGTGTAATTATTGTCATGAAAAACTGGTGATCAATCAAATGCAGAACAAGCTTTTAATGCATTGATTAATAATAACTTTATTATAACCATATAAATGCTTTAAATTTAAAAACGTTATTTATTAATAAGTTAATTTTAGATCAAATATTATTAGATCCTAACCCGCTTCGGCGGGTTTTTTATTAAAAATCTAGCAGTTCAGGCTTGATTTGTAGCGCTTCGGCAATTTTAACCCGTGTTACATTTCTTAGCTTTTGGCTTTTTTCATATTGAGAATAAGCTGATTGACTAATACCTATTTTATTCGCAACTTCAACTTGAGATAATTTTAAATACTCACGCCATGCTTGTGCTGGAGAATAGTTATTATCAAAAACCATGTTAACAACTTCGCTTGGTACGCCCGTTTCAATATCGATTGTTTTATTCATTATTATTTTTATGATTAACCTCAATATAAGCATTATATAAGTTTTAGTAAAAATATAAATAATTAGAATTGATAACCATAGTTGACATTCTAACAGTGTAAGATATAATAGTTTTAAATTAAAACAGGAATAAAGCATGATTACTGTAAGTTATACACCGCAAATGGAAAAATGGTTGAAGTCGCTTAAAGATAAAACTGCAGCAGCTAAAATTAAAGTTCGAATTCGTCGCATGCAAGAAGGTAATTTTGGTGATGTTAAGCCTGTAGGCAGCGGTGTATCAGAAATGCGTATTCACTGTGGAAAAGGGTATAGGGTTTATTTTGTTAACCGCAATAATGAAATTGTTATTTTATTGTGTGGCGGTGACAAGGATACACAACAAACAGATATTAAAATTGCTAAAGAATTAGCAAATAAATGGGGTTAATTATGACTACAAAACTAAAAACTTTTGATGTGGTTGATTTTTTAAATACTGATGAAGAAATGCAAGAATATTTAAATGCCGCAATAGAAGAAGGAGACCCTAAATTTTTATTTATTGCGCTTGGTGATATAGCTAGAGCTAAAAACATCAGTCAGCTTTCACGTGATACAGGTATAAGCCGTGAGGGTATTTATAAAGCGTTATCAGGTGAGGGGAACCCCACTTTTAATACAATCTTTAAAATTGTTCAAGCATTAGGTTTGCAAATGCAGTTTTCCTCACAAAAACATGCTGATTGTTGTTAACTGAGTATGGAAAATCTAATGTAGATATACAAAATAAAATCAAACCTAAAGCTCGCAATTGCGGGCTTTTTTTATGTCTGGAGAAACTATGCCAATAACACAAGACTTACAAGCCCTTGAGGGTAATCAGCTTATACAACTAATAGAGGTGGATGGCACAAAATTTGGTCTTGATGAAGTGCTGAGATTTCACGCTCATAATATTTCGCCTGATGGGTGGGCGTCATTTGCCGCTGAGAATTTACCATCAATAAAATGGCAAGGTAAAGAATATTTACCGTATCCATATGAATTAAAAGACATTGAATTAAGTAGCACTGGCTCACAGCCAACACCAAGATTATCGGTTGGCAATATAGATGGTAGAGTAACTCGGCTTTGTATTGATTATGATGATTTGGTCCAAGCAAAAGTTAAAATCCACACGACAATGGCCAAATATCTTGATGCGGATAATTGGCTTAATGGAAATCCTGCCGCTGACCCTACTCAAGAGCGAGTTCAGTTATTTTTTATCAATAACAAACGAGAAGAAACAAAAGCGACCGTTGAGTTTGAATTATGCTCACCTTTTGACATACAAAACCTTAAATTACCAACACGACAAATAACAACAGTTTGTACTTGGTGTATGCGTGGTTGGTATAGAAGTGGGACGGGATGTGACTATGTAGGCAATAAGTATTTCACTAAAGATGGCATAGAGACGGACGATCCTGCTAAAGATCAATGCGGTGGCTTATTAAAGGATTGCAAAGCTCGCCATGGCAATAATCCGCTTCCTTTTGGTGGTTTCCCTGCGGCAAATTTACAAGGTAAATGATATGAGACAAAAATTATTAGATGCAATAAAAAAACATGTTGATAGTGAATATCCTAACGAGGCGTGCGGTTTGATTGTGGATACGGGTAAAACTCAAAAATATATACCTTGTAAAAACATATCAGACAAGCCCAAGGAGCATTTTTTAATCTCACCTGATGAGCAACTAGAAGCCGAGAAACAGGGCGAGATCATTATGATTATTCATTCTCACCCTGATGTAGTATCGCTTGTCCCGTCGGAATTTGACCGTATTCAATGCGATTATTCGGGTGTTGAATGGGGAATTATGTCTGTCCCTGACGGTGATTTTTGCACAATATCACCGCGTGTAAATCGGGATTATACAGGGCGTCAATGGTTGTTGGGGTATGCTGATTGTTGGGCGCTTATTATGGATTACTATAAACGAGAGTATAACATTAGCCTAAAGAACTATTCTGTTACTCGCGAATGGTGGGAGAGTGGAGATGAAAATATTTATGATGACAATTGGCAATCAGAGGGGTTTATTGAGGTGGACCTCAAGGATATGAAGATTGGCGACATAATCATGATGCGAATTGGTGCTCAGGTTACAAACCATGCCGCTATCTATGTAGGTGACAATCTTATTCTTCATCATCTTTATGGCCAATTATCATCAAGAACACCATACGGTAAATATTTTAGAGATAGAACTGTTCGAATAGTACGACACAAGGAGTTATTTAATGCTGAGTAATGTAACGTTTAAAGGCGCAATGGCTAAGCAATTTGGCAAGAATCATCAATACGATGTGCAAGATATTAAAGAAGTGTTAAGAGCGTTATGCGCAACGATAAAAGGCTTTGAAAAATACATGAGTTCAGCGCATATGAAAGGTGTCAAATTTGCTTTTTTTGTTGACGGCAAAAACATTGGTATTGATGAGTTTGATATTAATGCAAGTGGTAAAAATTACATGATCATGCCTGTAGCTCAAGGCTCTAAAAGTGGCGGAATGCTACAAATTATTATTGGTGCTATTGCGTTAGTGGCTGCATTTTTTACGGCAGGTGCGTCACTGGCGGCGTGGGGAGCAGCGATGGCTGCCACAACGGTTACTGCAACATCGATTTTAACAGGAATCGGTATTAGCATGATGCTTGGTGGGGTTGTTCAATTACTCACACCTCAACCGAAATTTAATGCGGGCGGTTCATCTAGCGCAGAAAACAAGCCCAATTATGGATTTGGTGCTCCAGTTAATACCAATGCGGTGGGTTATCCTGTGGCTATTTTGCTAGGTGAGCGTGAAATTGGTGGTGCGGTAATTAACGCTGGTATTTATTCAGAAGATCAACAATAGGTGAATTATGCATTTGATAGAAGGTCAAAAAGGCGGAGGTAAAAAACCGCACAAGCCATATGAGCAACCAGACAACTTACTTTCAACGGCTAAGCTTAAAGCATTGATTGCATTGAGTGAGGGTGAGATTCACGGCGATATTACCGAACAAAATATTTATATTGATAACACCCCGTTAGCTAACGCTGATGGTTCACGTAATTTTAATGGTGTTACTTGGGAGTTTCGTAATGGATCACAAACTCAAGACTATATTAAGGGTATACCTGAGATAAGTAATGAACTGCGGGCAAATTATATAGTAAAGGCCAATAAACCTTGGGTTCGCTCATTTTCTAATTTAGATTTAGATGCAATTAGAATTAAGTTGAGTTTGCCGACTCATGTTGAATATAAAGAAAATGGCGATATGGTTGGTACAGTCACAAAGTATGCAATTGATCTATCAGTGGATGGCAGTGCTTTTGAAACGGTTGTGAATGCGGAATTTAATGGTAAGACTACATCTGAATATCAAAGAGATCATCGCATAAATCTGCCAAGTGCGGTAAATGGTTGGGCTATTCGAGTAAGACGATTAACGCCAGATTCTAACTCTAATAGTAAATTAATTAACGCATTTGCTGTATCTTCTTACGCAGAAGTGATTGATAGCAAGTTACGCTACCCTAATACCGCTTTGCTTTATATTGAGTTGGATGCTAGTCAATTTAACGGAGCCGTGCCCAAGATCAGTTGTAAGCTAAAGGGAAAACTTGTTCAAGTTCCAGATAATTACGATCCAGTTAGCCGAACATATTCAGGAGTTTGGCAAGGTGGCTTTAAAATGGCTTACACGAATAATCCTGCGTGGCTTGCTTATTATTTAATGCGTGATGAGATAGCAGGCATGGGATTACGGATTGATTCTACTATGCTAGACAAATGGTCTATCTATCAACTAGGGCAATACTGCGATCAAATGGTTTCGGATGGGAAAGGAGGCAAAGAACCACGTTTTGCTTGTAATGAATATATACAAAGCCAAGAGGATGCTTACACAGTACTTAAAGATTTGGTGGCATCATTTCGTGGGATAATTTTTTGGGGTAACGACCAGATTTGTTTAACGGCTGACATGCCACAAGATGAGCCTGATTTTATCTATCATCCATCAAATGTTATTGGTGATTTTGCTTATTCAGGTGGTTCATATAAAAATCGGTACACCTCATGCTTAGTTGCTTATTCTGATCCCAATAACCATTATTGTGATGATGTAGAAGCGGTTTGGGACCAAGATTTAATGCGTCGATACGATGTTAATGTAATGAAATTAACAGCTATCGGCTGTACATCACAAGCAGAAGCCCAAAGGAGGGGACGCTGGGCATTACTTTCCAATGCGAAAGATGAAGTGATAACCTTTACTGTTGGCTTGGATGGTTATATTCCTATGCCTGCGCGAATTATTGGTGTAGCCGATCCGTCCCGTTCAGGTAAAGAAAACGGCGGGCGAATTCATGCAGTTTCTGGGCGAAAAATAACCCTAGATAGGGCTGTTGATTATGGTGCAGGCGATCGACTAGTAATTAACTTGCCAGATGGTACAGCTCAAAGCAGAACAATCAAAACAATCAGTACCGATAAAAAAACGATTACGGTTTCAGCTAACTATAAAATTGAACCTGCGGCTGGTGCGGTTTGGTGTATAGATAGTGATAATATTGCAATTCAATATTTTAGAGTGACATCAATATCGGCAACTGAAAAAGGTCAGTTTACAATAACGGCTATTCAGCACGATCCTGATAAATTCAAATATATTGATGAGGGTATACGGATTGAGTCAAAACCTATTACCGTTACTCCACCAAGTTCAATTTCTACTCCAAAAAATATTGTTATTTCCGAAAGTAGCTACATCTCTCAAGGATTGTCAATTGCCTCTTTAAATGCAACATGGGATACGGTGGAGGGAGCAACAAACTACGTTGCACAATGGCGAAAAGACAATTCAGCTTGGATTAATGTTGGTCGTACAAACGGCACAAATTTTACTGTTGAGGGGGTTTATTCAGGTGTCTATGAAGTTCGTGTAAGAGCTGCTAATGCAATAGACGTATCTTCACCTTGGGCATACTCACAAGCGACTTCAATTAAAGGTAAGGTTGGTAAACCAGACAAACCAATTGGGTTTACGGCTAGTGATGATGTTGTTTTTGGTATTGATTTAAAGTGGTCGTTTCCTGACGGTAGCGGTGACACAAGTCATACTGAAATCCAATACTCTACTAATGATAATGAAGAAAAGGCGCTATTGTTAAGTAATGTTACATATCCGAGTTGTAGTTATTCGCAAACAGGATTATCAATTGGCCAAGTGTTTTTCTATCGTGCTCGATTGGTTGATAAGATCGGAAACGTTAGTGATTGGACAGAATGGGTTAGAGGTATTTCTAGTACAAATACCAACGATTTAACTGACCATATTTTTGATGAAATCAAAGAAACCGATGCTTGGAACTCTCTTATTGATTCAGTTGATAATGCGGCGATTAGTTCAATAGAAAACGCAAAGGCGATCATTGAAAATGCGTTAGCTAATGATACCGAAACACGCCGTCGCAGAGTTGAAAATGGTAGCTTATCGGCTGAAATCAAAGAAACCAATTCTGTTTTATTAACTGAAAAAGAGGCGACGGCAATCGCTTTGAAGGAACTCCGCTCTAACTATGGAAATGTTAGTAGTAATTTATCAGAACTAAAACAAACGACCGCAGAACAAAATGCTGCCACAGCCAAATCAATTGAAGCTATTAATACTAAAGTTGGAGATGTTACAACATCTATTTCAGATGTTAGTGAAACCGTGAATAATCTCAATGGAAAAATCTCAGCTCATCGCACAATGAAAGTAGAAGTGGATGACAAAGGTCAACAGTATGTCGCTGGTATGACAATGGGGGTTGAAAATACCGAAACCGGTATGCAATCTAATGTCATATTTCTTGCTGATAAATTTATGATTATGAATCAAGCTAATGGCACACCAGTACCAGCGTTTATCATTAAAGACGGCAATGCCATCATGAACGGAGCCATTATTGGTAAAGCTTCATTAAATTTTGCAACAATTTCGGATACGATTCAATCTGAAAACTATGTTCCGGGAAAATCTGGATGGCGGTTATTTAAGGATGGCAATTTTGAGATAAATAGCTCATTTCTTGGAGGCGGAAGAATTGAATTAAACGGTAGTGGATTAGCTGTCTTTGATGAAAGAAATGTACTGAGAGTAAAACTAGGTAAATTGTGAGGTAAAAGTGTCAAGTTACGGCTTAAAGATTTTTAGTACTGATGGACCTGATATTATATTAGATTCATCTCACACTATGTGTTGTATTTTAGGGATATGTAGTGTTGAACAGCGCCAAACAGGCATTTATGTTCCCGATGGATATCAGTATCATGTGCATTTAACAAACGGCTCTGGTTATAATGTTGACTTTGAGATGGATGAAGACGGTACCAATATTTGGGTTTGTGGCGCATTTGATTCACGTAGTTATCTAGACAATAATCGACAAGTTATTTTAGTAAATGGCCCAAACGCATGGGGGTATGGTGGTGGTAGCGGTAGTGGGTATAACCAACTATGTATAATAATTGGTTATCCGATGCATAATCCTGTTTCGGGAATAGGGATTTCATTTACGGGTCAAAATAATTTTTTTTCCATTAATCAAGCGTCATTATGCGCACCTGTAGTATTTAAGGGGGATATTACAATATCAGCCAAAGATGGCTGGCGACCAAGCAATATTAATCCGTATCTAAACTTCAACAATTGTGCAGTCTTTGTTTATAGCGACAAACAGAATCATTCAATCGGAATCGGATTTAATTATGATTTTTATGAACATGCTTTGTTTGCTCACAATAAAGATGGTATAAGACTAAATCATGATATTTCCATAAAAGTAGTTGTTTTTGCAAAACAAAAAATAACAAACACACTGTCAAAATACGGGATGAGGATTTATAATTCATATGGGGAAACAGTATGTGATTCAACATCAGGGCTTTTAATTAATCCACAGCTATACAGCTTTGGAGCTGTTAGCCATGGTGAATTCGTCAGTATACCTAATATTAGACGCCCCATGTTCATTCCGACATCAATTGGCGGTTATGCGAGTTTCGATAAATACAGTGGCATCACTAAGCAAGTTGGCTTTGCTTCAAATGGATTTAGCCTAGCGCCATCTTATATAAATCACGAAAATTATGAATGGACCCACCCATTTAATGGAAAATTTACTTCAAACTTTCCATTAATGATTTTAGACGCTGAAAATTATTTTAAATTTTAAAAATGGAGCAATGATGAAAAAAATAATATTACTATTCATGTTGTTATTTTCTAGCAATTCGTATTCTGAAAATTTAAATTGCAATGCAATTTATAAAGAAAAAACGTTAAGGGGAGCAGTAAAAAGTTTTGAAATTAGTAAGGTTAGAAAAATCAATGACAATCACTATGATTTAAAACTCAAGTTAACTGGCTCTATACGACAAAAATTGGATAATTTTCCGACTGAGAACACTCACACATTAATTGATATCAAATGTGCAAGCGCCGAAAAACAAAAGCAATTAAAAGCATTGTTTAAATTATAATTCAATTTGTTCAATAAAACCGCTCATGTAGCGGTTTTTTTATATTTAAAATTTGAGGAAAATTATGTCTTGGTACAAAACAGGTGCGGTAAACGTAACCAATAATAGCAAAACAGTAACTGGAATTAATACAAAATGGACTAATCCATTAATCGGTATTTGCTCCGGTCAAATGTTGATACTACAAACATCAAATACAATAGAAATTTATGAGATTGCATCAGTTCAGTCAGATACACAGCTAACACTAGCAAAGGAGTATAGTGGAGCAAGTAAAACAGGTGTTAAGTACGAAATACCGACATCACCCAAGGTTTCCATTGAAGCTTTAGCATTACGAGTATCAGAAATGCTGAATTATTATCAAATCCAACTGGACGCTTGGCAAACTTTATTAACAGGTGATGGAGAGGTAACATTAACAGCGCCAGACGGACAAGTTGTCACTATAAAATCTCAATATTCAATACAAAAAGAGTTAATAAAACTGGTTGAACAAGGTAAAGGTTTTGCACAATCAGCAAGCGAATCAGCAACAATTGCAACTAATGCTAACTCATCAGCTAAATCATATTCAGATTCAGCAAAATCATATGCAGATAGTGCGAGTTCATCAGCTACAGCGTCGCGTAACTCAGCTCAACAATCTAGTAATAGTGCGAATGCGGCTAAAGTGTCGGAAGGCAATGCTAAAACATCTGAAATGAACGCCGCCAAGTCGGCAGATGATGCTAAAAATTGGGCGTCTACTATCGATAATTCAAATTTTATCAAAAAAACGGGTGAAGAAAGCCAGTCGATTTCCGGTTCATTAATCGTACATAACGTTATTATCAAAGACATGATTGGCGACCAGCGCTTAATGCCGTTCAGACGTGGCGAACTACCATTCGGGTGGTATTTCAGAAATGGAGATAACTTTCTTTTAGATTCACCGCAGGGGCAAGCTTTAAATAGTTTGTCAGCTAATTATAAATCCGATTACTGGATAACAATCAAAACAATTAACGGTAAACAATACATTAATGTACCAATAGCGTTTGCGCCCGACGGTCGCGGTTATTTTGAGCGTGCGGTTAATGGTATAAGTAGACAGGTGGGCAGTCCAGAAGATGATGCTATACGCGATATCTGGGGACATTTCGATACCGGCGTTGTAGATCATCATTCTAATTACTCTCGTGGCGCGTTTTCTGGTTCAAATGCAATTTACCCAGAAAATGGTGCGTTTGAACAAAAAAAGGACTGGCCAGCGTTCGGTTACGATTTTCGCGCTTCAAATGTAGTGCCTACCGCATCAGAAAATAGACCAATCAATATCGGTATGACACCGGCGATATATCTAGGAGTTTAATATGATTAATTATTATTTTGATAACACAAATGAACTAAAGCCATTTACACATGAGCTGGAGGCAAATAATGATACATTACCGCCAGACAATGCATTACGCATACCTCCCGAATTCAAAAACGGTTGTTGGCCGTGTGAGAAAAATGGCGCATGGTTTTTAGTTGAGGACCATCGGGAAAAAACGGTATATAACATTGATACGAAAGAATCAAGTGTTGTTGATTATCTTGGTAAAATTAAAAACGGTTTTACTCTGTTAGAGCCGTTTGAATTTTGCAAATGGGACGGCAAAAAATGGGTTTTAGATGAAGATGCCAAAAATGAACATCTCATCAAAAATAACCAAGCATTAAAAAATTCATTAATCAACGAGGCCAACGAAAAAATAGCCGTGCTTCAAGATATTATTGATTTAGATATGCAAGAAGTTGACGAAGAAGCACAACTAAAAGCGTGGAAAAAATACCGCATTTTAGTAACTCGTGTTGATGCGTCAGATGTTAATGCTGTGTTCCCTAAAAAACCATAATAGTATCATCGTATAATACTCTCAATCTTCAACCAACAATACTCAACAGCGTCATGTAGCATCACAAAATCGGCGATATCGTATAGCGTTTTTGCTGTTTGATAGAACACGTAATTGTGATCTTCTTCGCTGTTGATAATGTAGCACTCGCCAGTAATTTCGTGTTCAAAGTCTTCGGGTGTCATGCGTATGTAAATCGGTATGTGGTATTTAATTGTTATCATGATGAGTAAGGTTAGAATTTTTTGGGTATTTTATATTGATTGTTTTTTAATGTGAAATTTTCACTAAAAAATGTTATAATATCACCACTTAATAAGTTATAACTCAAAAAATTACTTGGCGGTATTTTTTGCGGTATATTTATCTTTATTTAAAAATAAATAAATACAAATCAATTAGTTGGTTTGTTTCTTCGAATCCTGTAGGGGACGCCATTAAAATATAAGAAGATCAATTAGTTACAACTGCTAAGGTCAAAGATTGATTGCCTTTATTTTTATTTTGTGACCAAATTGTGACTGCATTTGAAAAATGGCTTAAATGCTCAACGTTTAAATGCGCGTATTTTTTACCATCTCCAACGTTTCCCAACCACCCCATTCTTGCAGTGTAAAAAGAGGTGTTCCGCTTTGAACGTGCCAGCTCGCCCGTGTGTGGCGTAGATCGTGAAAATGGAAATCATCAATATTGCAAATTTTCGTAGCATGATTAAAAGCTCGTCGATCAATATCTTTTAATGGGTTATTATTTGCACTTACAAAAATATACTTGCTATTGATAAGTCTTCTGTTTTTTAAAAGCTCAATAGCTTCATTATTTAATAATGATGCTCTTGCCTTACCGTTTTTTGCAATATCATTACTTACTATTGCTATTTTGTTTTGAAAATCTATCTTATCCCATGTCATAGATAAAATTTCAGTTCGCCTTGCACCTGTTAATAATGCAAATAAACAAACGTCTCTCAACCAATTAATTGATATCTTTTTCAGCAATGTTTGAGCTTGCTGTTTTGTGATCCATCTAACCCTAACATTTGGCTCTTTTTGTTTTCCAACATACGGCATAGAGCTGATCCAGTTGTTTTTATGATCTAGACTAAGCGCTCCCAATATCGTTTTACGATATTTGTTTATTGCAGCTGGTACTCATCTGTTACTATTACATAGTTGTTTTTCATTGCGTGAGCAATTAAGAATGCATCAGCTTTATCCATATTAGCAAAGTCAGTTTTTGCTTTTTCCTTTATTTTCTGGTTTTGAGTCCAGTTCATTAATATTCCGTAACAATTTATTGAAGACATCTCATCTTCAATAAATGAATCTGGAACTGTATTTTTTATCCAGTCACTTATTTCATTATTTTTAAATAAAAGCTCTTTTTTAACGGCATTTATGCTATAAACAATTTTTTTGTTATATAATTTTTATAAAAAATCCCAAAGCGGTTAGCTATATTTTATTTAGAACAATTATCTTTTACGTCTAAATATCCTATGTTCAACCATTGTGCCAACAATTCTTATTTGTTGGTTTAATGTGCTCATTGTTGTGTAATCGGGATTAAGAGGGATAAGCTCAAATTGCATTCTTTCATGCTCATCATATCCCAACTCTCGGTATTTTTTAAAAGTGGCTTCTGATTCACCGTTCATAGCGACCACAAATT